>NZ_JAUBRP010000011.1:0-112620 GCF_036701935.1 Microcoleus sp. M2_D5
CTGCCTGTTACTGAAAATTAGGAACAGGCAAGATGCCTGTTCCACACACAAATCAATTCTCTTGTGGAACAGGCATCCTGCCTGTTACTGAAAATTAGGAACAGGCAAGATGCCTGTTCCACACACAAATCAATTCTCTTGTGGAACAGGCATCTTGCCTGTTATTGAAAATTAGGAACAGGCAAGATGCCTGTTCCACAAACCATCAATTCTCTTGTGGAACAGGCATCTTGCCTGTTATTGAAAATGGTGAAACCTGTTACTTGATATCAAGAATTCGAGATGGTGCGGCTGCCGTAAGCATCCATGCTGTAGGCGGGAACGCGAACGCTGTAATCCATCTCTGTTGCTGTGATTGCTACAGCCAATTTTTCAAAAGACTCATCGTTCCAATTCCGCTCGTGGATGGGCTTTGACTGTTCCCCCAGGAAATATGCTTGAGTACCAATTACTGAGGCTGCGACCCAACCGACGATTAAAAGAGCGATTACAATAGTCATTTTTACTTTTTCCTTAACTTTTGTTGCTTTATGTAAACTAATGTAACGAAAATTAGCAATCAACGTCAAGGTACTGTAATGTCGTGGCAACCGTCCGGCAGGTAGTAAATACCGCACCTAATCCTGAGTCTGTAGGGTGTGCTTAGTGTCAACAAGGACTCGATCGCCCCTTAGCTTGCCCCCTACTCCCCCTTAATAAGAGGGGGGCGGTTTCATTCTCGGTAGGGGCAATCCCCCTGTGGTTGCCCCCATGTCCCAAACGCCTGTGAAATCGTCTGTGGGTGGGGGCGGGCACTCTTGGCACCGCCGCTACAAAAGCCTGATTTTGGTGAGAATGAAACCGCCCTGCTTTAATAAGAGGGGGGGGACAAGAGTGCTCTCAAAGTCAACCCCTACTCCCCTTATCAAGGGCGATGCGAGCGGGATCTAGACTGGGCTACCAGTGAGAGATACAGAGGGGTTTCAGGCTTAAGTTGACACGCCTCGGTAGGGTGTGCACCGCGCATCGGTAGGTAGCACAGTACCCGGATTGTTAACTGTGTCTGAAATAGCAAAACAGATTGTTGATATTTTATAGTTAAGAAATTATAAGTTTTGCGTTCATAAATTACGATTAAAAGTCTGCGGCTGGCATGATGAATAGCGGCCCAATTATAAGTTATGATTTATCAGTTTGGATTGGAACTAACAAATCCCTATTACCAAACTTTAAAAATTACCAATTACCAATCATCGCTACAAATCATGGCAAACTCAATGTTAAATAACGACCCGTTGTGGTTCAAAGACGCGATTATTTACGAAGTACCAGTTCGGGCTTTTGCCGACAGCAATGCAGACGGGATCGGCGACTTTAGAGGACTGACAGAAAAACTGGATTACCTGCAAAACTTGGGAGTCACAGCCATTTGGGTACTGCCATTTTTTCCCTCGCCGCTCCGAGACGACGGCTACGATACATCTCACTATACTACGGTCAATCCGATTTACGGCACATTAGAGGACTTTAAAGACCTTTTAGAAGCAGCGCACCAGCGTGGAATTCGAGTCATTATTGAGTTAATTGTCAACCACACTTCCGATCAGCACGCTTGGTTTCAGCGAGCGCGCCGCGCCCCGAAAGGCAGTAACGAAAGAGATTTTTATGTGTGGAGCGATACGCCGGAAAAATATCAAGATGCTAGGATTATTTTCCAAGATTTTGAAACCTCTAATTGGGCGTGGGATTCTGTAGCAAAAGCTTATTACTGGCACCGTTTTTATTCGCACCAACCAGATTTGAATTACGACAATCCGGCAGTCCGCCAAGCCATCTTAGATGTGGTAGATTTCTGGTTGGCGCTGGGAGTAGACGGACTGCGGATGGATGCAGTTCCTTACCTGTACGAGCGCGAAGGTACTAATTGCGAAAACCTGCCAGAAACTCACGTATTCCTGAAGCAATTGCGGAAGCACGTAGATGAGAAATTCCCGAACCGGATGCTGCTGGCTGAGGCGAATCAGTGGCCGGAGGATGCGGTTGAATATTACGCTGCTGGGGATGAATGTCACATGAACTTTCATTTTCCGCTGATGCCGCGTTTATTTATGGCTTTGCATATGGAAGATAGCTTCCCAATTAGCGACATTCTCCAGCAAACTCCACATATTCCCAATAATTGTCAGTGGGCATTATTTTTGCGGAATCACGATGAATTGACGCTGGAAATGGTGAGTGATGAAGACCGAGATTATATGTATCGGGTTTACGCTCAAGATACTCAGGCGAGAATTAATTTGGGCATCCGCCGCCGCTTGGCTCCTTTGATGGGAAATAACCGCCGCCGTATCGAGTTGATGAATGCTTTGCTGCTGTCTCTTCCGGGTACGCCTGTGCTTTACTACGGCGATGAAATTGGCATGGGAGACAATATCTATTTGGGCGATCGCAATGGGGTGAGAACTCCGATGCAGTGGAGTGGCGATCGCAATGCCGGTTTCAGCCGTGCTAACCCGCAGCGGCTGTACGCGCCGCCAATTGTTGACCCTGAATATCACTACGAATCTGTTAACGTGGACGCGCAGCGGGCGAATCCGAGTTCTCTGTGGTGGTGGATGAAACGCCTGATTGCAATTAGGCAGCGCTTCCAAGCATTCGGTCGCGGAACTTGCGAGTTTCTGTACCCGGAAAACCGCAAAGTTTTAGCTTTTGTTCGCACTTATCAAGACGAACACATCCTCGTAGTGGCTAATTTGTCGCGCTTCGTCCAGACGGCAGAATTAGACCTGGCGCCCTTTAAAGGTGCTGTTCCGGTGGAGATTTTCGGTCGCACGGAGTTTCCTGCCGTTGGCGAGTTGCCTTACTTTTTGTCCTTGAGCCCTCACACGTTTTACTGGTTTACTCTTACTGTTAAACACGAAGATATTTCGCTGCACGGTGTTCCCACAGACTTGCCTACTTTGGCGGTGATAGGCAATTGGAAAACTGCTTTTGCTACAAGTCAGTTAAGCGATATGCTGCTTAATATTTTGCCGGGATACCTGCGGCGCAATCGCTGGTTTAGCGGTTCAGATAGAACAATTCAATCTTTAGAAATAAGTGAGATTGTACCGATTGAATGTAAAGATAGTGCGGGAGAGGAATCTCAAGTTTACATTCTGTTCTTGCTGTTGAATTATACTGAAGGTATGCCCGAAACTTACGTTTTACCTTTAGGTTGGGAAGAGGTTAAAGGCGATGTGGACGATCGGGCGATCGCGCGCCTGCACTTCCCAGAAACCAAAAAGGAAATCGGGGTACTATTTGATGCTGCTGGGGAGAAAGGTTTTCTGAGCGCGCTGCTGGGGGCGATCGCCAATTCTCGCAGTTACAGAGGTATAGCAGGTCAACTGCTAGGACTTGCCGACAGTGCATTCAAATCAGAAGAAGAGTTAGCGCAGCTCGAACCTCACCTGTTCAAAAAAGAACAAAGCAATACATCTGCTGGTTACGGCGACCGCTTCGTCCTGAAAATATTGCGAAAAGTCGAGGAAGGAATCAACCCTGAATTAGAAATCGGACGCTTTTTAACAGAGCGCAACTCGATCCAGCATTACGCTCCAATTACCGGAGCATTGGAATATCACACACCAGCAAAACAAGTCCTTACAGTCGGAATCCTACAAAAATTAATCCCCGACAGCGTAGATGCTTGGTCTTATACATTAGACACACTGCGCGACTATTTCGAGCAAGTAATGACAGTAGAAGCAAAGCATTCCAGCGATAATTTATCTACTGCCCCCGAAAATTATTTGCCGAACGCTTTGACCGGACAAACCCAGCGGCAGCAAAACTCGCTAGTAGCCGATTTATCGCTAGAAATTCCGGCATTAGCTCGCGAACTCATCGGCTCTTACTTAGCATCAGCCGAACTTTTAGGTCAGCGGACAGCCGAACTTCACCTGGCTTTAGCTTCTGATACAGAAAATCCCGCTTTTGCCCCAGAAAACTTTACTTCCTTTTACCAGCGTTCCATCTATCAACACATGAGAAATCTGGCTGGAAGAACTTTGCTGGAGCTGAAAAAACGGCTGTCTAAACTGCCACCAGAAATACAAAAATCGGCGCAAAAGCTCCTCAACCGCGAAGAGTTGATCATGGAACGTTTCAAGTCTATTTTGAACTTGAGAATCACCGCCGATAGAATTCGCTGTCACGGGGACTTTCATTTCGGGCAAGTTCTTTATACAGGCAAAGACTTCGTAATTATTGATTTCGGAGGAGAACGCGATCGACCCTTAAGCGAGCGGCGGATGAAGAGGTCGCCCCTGCGAGATGTTGCGGGAATGCTGCAATCTATAAGTTACGCTGTTACTTTGGCACTCCGCAATGAAGTAGAAAGCGGCATGATTCGCCCTGAAAATCTCCCGGAGATGCAGCAGTGGGCGAACGTTTGGCACCGCTGGGTCAGCCTAACTTTTGTCAAGAGTTATTTGGCGACTGCAGCAGATGCAAGTTTCTTGCCCAAATCTATACCGGAACTACAAGTTTTGTTGGATGCTTACATTTTGGAAAAAGCGGTTGCCGAGCTAGCCTACGAACTCAATTACCGCTTAGATTTCGCGGAAATTCCGCTTCAGCGGATTCTACAATTGCTGAATTAATAAGGGCGGGTTTATCTATACTCGTTAGGGTGCGTGGCTTTTTAGTTCCTAAATTAACAGCGAGATGCTGGAAAGTCACGCACCTTAGATGACACGAAATCTGCTTTGATAACGATTTGAGATCGTGTCCGATCGAGTTACCGCGATTAAAAGGACGGGTTTTTGAGATTGTCAATTATGAGCAGATATTTTTTGTTAACCCGCCCCTACCTTATTAGGAATGAGAATTAGATAACTTCCACTCTTGAAAGTGGGATGGGCGTCCCGCCCGTCCAAAAAGGAGGGGCGGGACGCCCATCCCACAATAACAATTAAAATTGTAAGTTATTTAATTCGCGATCCTTATGGGTAATCGACCGGACATAATATGAATGGCGAATATAATTCGCTTTTATACAAAGAAATTTCGCGCCCAGGGAGGCTAGAATAAAAGATGGTAAAAAAAAGATTTCCTATTACTTAAAATAAAGGGCGGCTTGATATAAAACTTGTTCTTGATGAGTTAACAAAGTGCAGTCTGAAAGCGGGTAAGCCACACAAGTAACAGCGTAGCCAGCTTGCAATTCTGAGGGCTTCAAAAACTTTTGTTCGCTTTGGTCGATTTCACCGCTCAGCAGTTTGACAACGCAAGCAGAACACTCTCCTTGCTTGCATCCATTCGGCAAGCGGATGCCTGCATCTTCTGCCATATCTAAGATATACTGGTCGTCTGGTACGGAGATCGTGCGATCGAGCGCGAGAGCCTCATTCACCAACCGAACTTGATAAACAGCCATTTTTTCCTTATTGCTTCCGAAAGGGCGGGTTTACGATGATGTTAGTTCTACCAAATATTTCGGGTAAAACCCGCCCGTACAACTCGAAAGGGCGGATTTATATCGTGTATATCTAGACAAGTGCTTCTTGATATTCGAGATTTTCATCTAGATAAATAGCCCGAATATCCTCCGGCAAGTTTGATTCTAAAGTTTGATATCCTTTTTGCAGCAAAGCCTTTACCTGAGCGGGCGAAATAGCTTCGCCTTCTGCTTGCAAATAAGCTGCTATTCGAGTTTCGCTCCAGCGGAAAGTCTGAGCCATCAACACCACTAAACGCGGCAGCGGCGCTAACAATTCTAAGGCTTGTTTGACGTAACACCAGAGGGGAGGCGGAGCCGATTGCAAAGAGTAGTGAATCGACTCAACAGGGGGCAATTCAGCTTGATTTATGCAGACTGCGGTGACATTAATTAGCCAGTTTTGGAGACTGAGATTGCCGCCATCAGACTCTTGGATCTCGCGGCGCAAATCGAGGCCTCGGAGTTCGTGATAGATGTGCAGCCAAGTGTGGGCAAACAGGTAATCGCCTTGTACGGGCGATCGTACCGAATGGCGAATCAGGGAGTGTACAATTTGAGCATAGCGGCAAAAAATTGCCGTGAAGAACCTACCTTGATCGGGATGGTTTTGAAACAAAGTCAATAATTCCTGATCGCTGTGGTGGAACAGGGATTTGACCACAGGATGGTTGAGTTCTGAAAAATTAGGTGTTTGCACAATTGTTCTAGAATAGTTTGGTAATATATGCTGGTGCAACACGATTTTACACTATCTGTCGATCGATGTTCCAGAGTTGAGGCTGATTTTGTCGGGGCGATGTGCGATCAAGCTCATTAGTTTTCACCTCTACAGGAGTAACTCCGATGTCATCCAGGGCTAAGCGCGAAAGAGCTCCGAGATTCTTTGCGCTTAGCTTGTGAATGACAATTTACCGTTCGCAATGCGTAAGTCCTACTCTAGATGACCCAGTTGGGTGAATTTCTAAAAAGCTAGCGACTTCGCAGTAAACTTGACAGAAGACACAGCAAAGGCGAGGTTCGCCATCAGGAGACAAAACGCAGTGAAACAGTTAAGTTTATTCCCAGAAGCAGAGATCATGGCGAGTCCTGCGGAAACTGCCAATTGTGCTGAACGCGATCGCATCGAAGCAAAATTTGCGCCGTACATGAGTGAAGAACTGCGACTGGGACAACTCGTATCCTACGCAGGCAACAAAAACTTGCCAGTTCTCCGCCTCTTCCGCTACAAAGAAGCATTTTCCTTTGCTTTAGTCAAGCAATTTATTCACCGTTTTGGATTAACAGAAAAGGATTATTTATTTGAGCCTTTCTGCGGCATGGGGACAACTTTATTTACAGCTATGCAGCACAATGTCCCCGCATTAGGAATAGATAGACTGCCAATAGCCACCTTTATTGCTGGGACGCTACCCCTTTTCTGTTCAGTAGAACCCCAAACTCTGCGAAAAACTTTTGCCGAACTCAAAGCTAAGGCCGACAAAGCAGAACCCGCTGAGGTGGCAATGGATGTCAAGATTATGCAAGTCGCTTTTCCAGAAGCAACGCTGCTCAAATTGCGCCAGTGGAAAAGCGCTATTGAAAGTTTATCTTCACCCTTGCGAGAAATTTTTCAATTGCTGTTTTTGGCTATTTTAGAGCCTTGCAGCTACACGGCAAAAGACGGTCAATTTTTACGCATGAAACAGGATAAGTTAATTCCAGATCCTGGGGAAATGCTGCAACAGAAAGTATATGAAGCTGAAGAAGATATTCTATCCTTAAGGTGTTTGTGGGGGCTAAAGAAATCCGCGCCACTTCCCGCAGTTCAGTTAGGTGATACTCGGAATTTGAGCAATGTGAATTTTGAGACACAACCCACAGCTTTGATTACATCTCCACCCTATCCTAACCGTTACGACTACACCCGCACCTATTCGCTGGAACTGTGCTTTAACTTTGTCAAGAACTTTGAGGAGTTAAAGGAGTTGAGGTTTGGGATTTTGCGATCGCACATCGAATCAAAAGTTGATGCTTTTGACAAACCGCCAAATCCTGTAATCGCCGAAGTTGTAGACATACTCCGACAGCAAGGGAAAGCATTAAATAATCCCCGCATTCCTGATATGTTGACAGCCTATTTTGTGGATATGCAAAAAGCTATTTGCGAATGGTCAAAAATTCTAGCTCCCGGTGCAAAAGTAGCGGTAGTTGTGGATAACGTGCGTTTTGCCAGCGAGATAGTCCCAGTCGATTTAGTGCTTTCAGAAATGGCCCAAGAGCTGGGTTTTCGAGTTGAGCAAGTAATTGTTGCCCGCTACAAAGGTAACAGTTCGCAGCAGATGGGTAAATATGGTCGAATTCCTGTCCGCGAGAGCGTGCTCATTTGGCAGAAGGAATAGGTGACAGCAATGACATCATCGAACAGACGGGAAGCTTGGTTGCTCGATCAGTTGTCCAAGAGTGAGTTTTTTCACCAAAAACTACACGAATGGGGAATCTTGGAGACAGCCTCTCAAATTGAACAGCTAAAAGGGGAAACACTGCCGTGGGAATGCGATAATCTTGGCATTTCTCAAAAAGCTTGGAATAAGGTAATTCACCGCGGCATCAAGCCCGTGATTGTCTTTGCTCACCCCCAGGTTTTGATGAGCGTATCCTGTGCTGTAGGCTATTATAGAATGTTAGCAATGGTTTCCCAAAAATCCATGAATCAAGTTGGAATGTCAAGCATTCGCTATGAGCAAGGGAAAGGTTTCCCTGATGAGGTGGTGGCTGGGAATATAGCTCAGCACTTAAATAAAATTATTAGCCATTTAGTTGAAACCGATGAACAGATAGATGCTCGCGAATTTGATTTATGGCGTGGAATGGCTGCTGGTTCGCAAGCTCAGGGTTCCTGGCAGAATGCAAAGGGAAGCAAAGTCGAAATTCTCATAAAATCTATGGTGCAGTTGAGATTGCGTGAGGAAGACTGGATTTCTAATGAAACAGGTAACTCTGACGAAAAAGTTATGCAACTGAAAGATGGGCGGAGAATCGTATTTGCCAGCGAACCTGACATTGGAGTTTACAGAAATGAACAGATTCTAGTCGCAGTTGAAATTAAAGGAGGCATAGATACTGCTGGCGTTTTGGAGCGGTTTGGAGCAACGCTCAAAAGCTTGATTCGAGCTAAAGAAGCTAATTCGGAATCAACAACGATTCTTATATTACCGGGTGTTTCTGTTACTACACGAGCCATATCTGATCTCAATGCGGCCCAGAATGTTGTCAATTATTGGTTCATCTTGGAAGAATTAATAGAGCAAGATAGCAAAAAAGAAGAACTGTTCAGGTTACTCGCTTTGTGAAACCGTCAACTATCTTAGGACAGTCAATACGATATGGCAAGCCTTTGATTGTAAATTAGCGTTGTAGACAGGTTGTTAGGATGCGATCGCGTCCGATATTACTGCTGTTTAATTGCACTCCAAAAATGTACGATCGCATCAATAGTTTAGTTCTCAATTACTATTTGGATATAACACCATATCCTCCGCCCCCCGGTGTTTCAATTACAAACACATCCCCCGGCTGCATTTCTACACTCGCCGTACTCCCCAAATCCTCAACTTTTCCATCAACCGTTTCAACATAATTCCGCCCAACTTTCCCCGCTTCAGCCCCATTCAAACCGCAAGGAGAAATCACCCGCCTCCCCGATAAAATGCCCGCCGTCATCGCCTCCCGAAACCGCACTCGCCGCACAACTCCATTACCGCCGCGATGACATCCATTTCCCCCGCTATTAGCCCGAATTGCAAAACTTTCCAACAACACCGGGAACCGCCATTCTAATACTTCTGGATCGGTTAAACGCGAATTAGTCATGTGAGTTTGAACCGCATCCGTACCGTCAAAATCTGCACCAGCACCCGAACCGCCGCAAATAGTTTCATAATATTGATAGCGCTGATTTCCAAAGGTAAAATTATTCATAGTTCCCTGAGAAGCAGCCATCACTCCCAACGCACAATACAAAGCATCGGTAATATTCTGCGATGTTTCCACATTTCCGGCAACTACCGCCGCCGGATAGCGAGGATTCAGCATACAGCCTTCGGGATTGATGATTTCGAGAGGTTTCAAACAGCCCGCATTTAGAGGAATATCGTCATCTACCAACGTGCGGAAAACATACAAAACAGCGGCTTTGCACACCGCAGCGGGAGCATTAAAATTGTTGAATTGTTGAGCAGAAGTGCCAGTAAAATCTATTTTTGCACTGCGCGCAGATTTGTCAATTGTAATCGCTACCTTAATTTGTCCGCCGCTATCCATCGGATAAGTAAACTCGCCATCTTGCAAAACATCAATTACCCTGCGTACCGACTCTTCCGCATTGTCTTGTACGAAGCCCATATAAGCTTGCACCGTCTCTAATCCATAATGTTTTACCATCTTGAGCAGTTCTTCGGCGCCGCGCTTGTTAGCAGCAATTTGTGCTTGCAAATCGGCTATGTTTTGAGGGGAATTGCGGACAGGAAAATTCCCCGCTGTCAGAATTTCTAGTAATTTCTTTTCTCGAAAATTGCCCTTGCTTACTAACAGAAAATTGTCAAGCAATACACCTTCTTCAGTTACTGTTGTACTGTTAGGAGGCATGGAACCGGGAGTAATGCCGCCGATGTCGGCGTGGTGTCCCCGCGAGGCAACATAAAACAAAGGAAGGGAGGAATCACGATCGAATACTGGAGTAATAACGGTGATATCTGGTAAATGCGTGCCGCCGTTGTAGGGATTGTTAGAAACATAAACATCGCCCGGTTGAATCGCATTGCCTTGTGCTAAAATTAAAGCTTCAACGCTTTCGCTCATCGAACCCAGATGTACGGGAATGTGCGGCGCGTTGGCAACTAATTGCCCGTTTTGGTCGAAAATTGCACAGGAAAAGTCGAGACGTTCCTTGATGTTGACTGAGGAACTTGTGTTTTGCAATGTGACGCCCATTTGTTCCGCGATCGCCCGAAACAAATTATTAAAAATTTCCAGCAAAACAGGATCTGATTTAACCGCAAATGAACGCGGATGAACGCGGATATTATCTGCCTCCATCTGCGTGCATCGGCGGTTCAAAATTAGATCGTTATTTTCGGTTATTTCCCCTTCCCAGCCCGGTTCTATGATATTAGTTCCCGTAGCTTCAACAATCATAGCAGGGCCGCTAATGCAGTCGTGCGATCGCAAATCGTCTCTCTGATAAACAGGCGTTTCCCGCCACCCGCCAGCCACATACATTTGCACTGTTGAAATTGGTTGCACAGGCAAGATGCCCATGCCACCAGAGGAGGAAATTGTGGATGCTTCCGGCACATCCATTCTTTCTACAACTTCCACCGAAACCGCTTCCACAATCAGCGGTTTTTCGGGCATAATAAAACTGTAACGCTGTCGGTGTGCTGCTTCAAATTCAGCCTGCATGACCTCAATATTGTCAGCAAAATCTACCGCCAAAACCGAGTCACTTCCCTGATATTTTAAGCGCAGCTTCCTAATAACTAAAACCTCTGACTCTTTCTCTGTGTTCTCTGCGCCTCTGCGGTTCAATTCCCTCTTTCCCTCAGCCTCCAATTCGGTTAAAATATGATGCAACTCAGGTAATAATTCTGCATTTAATTGTTGCTCGATCGCCCTTTCGCGAATAGCCCGCACATCAGCCAAACCCATACCGTAAGCCGACAACACACCCGCATAAGGGTGAATAAATACCCGTTTCATCCCCAAAGCATCGGCGATCGCACAAGCGTGTTGGCCGCCCGCACCGCCGAAACAGCACAAAGTATACTCCGAAACATCGTAACCGCGCTGAAGCGAGATTTTTTTAACAGCATTTGCCATCTTTTCCACCGCGATCGCCAAAAAACCCTCCGCCACCTCTTCGGCCGTCCTCTCGCCCCCAATTTCCCCCGCTAATTGCCCAAATTTTTGCTTTACTACGTCAGGGGCGATCGGCAAATCTCCATTCAATCCAAATACTTTCGGGAAAAAATCCGGTTGAATTTTCCCCAACATCACATTGCAATCAGTCACCGTCAAGGGGCCCCCTTTGCGATAGCAAGCAGGCCCAGGATTGGCCCCCGCGGACTCTGGCCCGACGCGGTAGCGAGCCCCGTCAAAAAAGACAATTGAACCGCCGCCGGCTGCTACAGTGTGAATTGCCATCACGGGCGATCGCAATCTCACCCCAGCAATTTCCGTCTCAAATTCGCGTTCGTATTCGCCGTTAAAATGGGCAACATCTGTCGAAGTTCCGCCCATATCAAAGGTAATAATTTTATCAAAACCTGCCTTTTTGCTCGTTTGAACTGCACCGACAATTCCCCCAGCAGGCCCGGATAAAATACTGTTTTTTCCTTGAAATTGTGTGGCGTCCACTAAGCCGCCGTTCGATTGCATAAACATTAATTTGGGGAATTGGGGATTGGGCATTGGGGATTGGGCATTGGGCATTAATAATCCCTCGTTCCCGGAATCTGCCTCGATTAACTGACTGGTTACTTGTTCGACATATCGACGTAAAATCGGAGATAAATAAGCATCGACAACCGCAGTATCTCCCCGCGAAACTAATTTCATCAGCGGGCTGACTTCGTGAGATACTGAAATTTGAGTAAAGCCAATTTCTCTGGCTATTTTAGCAACTTGTTTTTCGTGTTCCGAGTAGCGGTAGCCGTGCATGAATACGATCGCACAACTACGAATTCCCTCATCGTATGCTTGCTGCAAACACGGGATAAATTCGGGATTGACAGCAGTTAACTCCTCACCTTGAGCGCTGTAGCGTTCTGCAACTTCAATAACTCGATCGTACAGCATCTGGGGCAAAACAATGTGACGCGCGAAAATATTCGGGCGGTTTTGATAGCCAATTCTCAGCGCATCGCCGAAACCTTTAGTAATTAACAGAATTGTGCGATCGCCCTTTCGTTCCAGCAAAGCATTTGTCGCCACCGTCGTCCCCATTTTAATCGCTTCAATTTCGGCGGCGGGTATGGGAACATCTGCGGCAATTCCCAAAATGTCGCGAATTCCTTGAACTGCTGCGTCTGTGTAGCGTTCTGGGTTTTCCGACAGCAGCTTGTGAATGACTAATTTACCGTCGGGGCGCTGGGCGACAATATCGGTAAAAGTGCCACCGCGATCGATCCAAAATTGCCAGCGAGTGCGATCGGGAAAATCAGCATTCATATATTTTTCCTAAACTTTGTTATGTGAATAATTAAAAATTATTTAACAAAACCATCTAAAAGTCAATTCATAAAAATCATAACCTTATACTCATAAAAATCATATAGCAATCCTAAATGAATTGTGAAAAGGCATCAAATCTTTTCAAGTTAGGAAAATTGATGCATATTATATTTAGCAAACAATTGAAATAAAAGATTAACAATATTAAAATTCTTGCCGAAACGATAAAACCTCCTGAGCAAACTTTTTAATTGAAACCAAATTGCTTCAACTGGATTTTCTTCGGGTGCATAAGGGGCAAAAAGTTCACAAGTAATTTTCCATTCCGATTTGGCTAGTCCTTCATTTTGTTTTGCTAAAAAATTCTGCATATTCTCTCCGGTATGATGTCTGACTCCATCCCAAAATATTAACAATCTTTTTCCGACATTTTTTTTTGTAAATTTTCGACAAATTTGACAGTATTTTCTCCATTTCCTGTTGAATATTTTTCGAGAATTAAATCTGGTTCTAACAAATTTAATGCACCATAATAAGTTTGTCTATCTTTATAATTATTAATTGGTATTTCCACGCGTTCTTTTGACTTTCCCCATGCTTCACCTACAATGTCTCCTCCCATTAAATGGCATTCGTCTATTGCATACACTACAAGTTCGACTCTATTTCCTCTCTATTATCTTCGAGAATTTGGTTGATTTCTTCATTTCTTTTTTTGACTAATTCTTCATTTTTTTTTCGGATTTACTTTTTCAGCTTTTTGTCTGGTTATCTTCGCTTTTCTGTAAATCTTATAGTAACTTTCTTTCGATTCAAATATGACATCGTACTCCTCTATTAAATATATTTCTAGTTCGGATATATCCCAATATTCTTGGCATGATAACCACTGTATGGTTGATTCTTCCTCTTAAGCATGTTAGCTTGGTTTTCGCTCCTTTATAGCCTAATCTTAGACCTGGTATTCCTTGTGTTATAAATTTTTTTTTCCATTTACTTACATAACCTTGAGATACATTTAGTATATTTTCTATCGCTCTGTACACATAACCTTGTAGAGCCAGTTTTACGGCTAAGGCTCTCTTCATTTCTCGCGAGTCTCCATTACTATTTATAAATTTGATTAAACCTTCTATTTGTCTTTCTTTTTCATTTTGATTGGCTGACATTTGGTTTCTTCCCTTTCATTTATTATCAAACTTTTCTATTTTACCATACAAATCCATATTTACATCTCAAATGGAATTGCTATATCACTTTCTCTTTTCTCTTCTCTCTTCTTCTTTCTTGCTTCGCGCCCTTCGCGCCTTCGCGGTTCAATAAAAGCTACATATACCGAATACCCTCAACCAACCCCCGACAAACACCCGCCAGAAAATCCAAATCCAAAGTCTCAATCTTATCGCTTTCTCGATGATAATGCGGATTCCGCATATTAGCAGTATCAGTCACCATAATCGCCGGATAACCGTTATCCCAAAAAGGAACATGATCGCTGCGCCGAGTATCCGGCACAATTAAACCTCGATTCGGCACTGGTAGCCACTCGCAGGGCTGACCAGATTTGCGAATTTTGCCACTCAAATTAATCAAATCGGGAACCGTCCGCAAATTGCCAATTAAAGCAATAAAATTGCCGCAATTTGGATAAAAATATTTCAAGCCAGCGGGATAGCTTTGAGAATTAGGATTATGGTTGCAGTAACCCAACATCTCCAAAGAAATCATCAACCGGATTGACTTTTGTTGTTGCTTGTATTTAGCTGCATGATGACTGCTTCCCAAACAACCGTATTCTTCCATATCGAAAGCGACTAATTGCACTGGATATTTGAGCGGCCCAGATGCGATATCCCTTGCGAGTTCCAGCAAAACAGCAACACCAGTAGCATTATCATCGGCCCCAGGCGATCCGGGTACAGTATCGTAATGAGCTCCTATAATAATCGGCAAATTTTCTTGCTTCCCCCCCTTAGCAAGGGGGGGACTGAGGGGGGGTAAATTCAAGATAAAATTGTGATGAATTCGGCCGCGCACGGAAAAATCGTCAATTTCTACAGTTCCCCACTGTGCAAACTGTTCGCAGATGTATTGCTGGGCATAAAAATGCCCTTCGGATGCGAGGTATGGGTTGCGATCGCGTACAATTTGAATCAGATGGCTGTGCAGGCGTTCCTTGAGATTCATGCAGTCTGCTACACAATGAGTACCATCAAATTATATTCTGTTTAATCTTAAAAATTATCGGAAGACAAGCAAAATGCCCTACAGAGATTTTAGTTTAGAAAAAGTGAAGCGAACCTTTCAACTGACTACTTCAGAAACAGTCGATTTATTCGGGGATGTACCAGACTTAGAATGCAGCGCCCTCTTGACAGATATTCTCCGCTACAATGTACCTTTAGCCGTTGCCAGTAACAGCGAAAAAGCTCGCTCGGAAATGATTATATCACCAATTTTAATCGAGCTCAGAAGACAGTTAAAGGAAGGAATTAACTTGTTTTCGGGAATAGAGTTTGACGTGGACAGTGAAAGGGAATTAAATGGGATTTGCGATTTTATTATCAGCAATTCACCAGAAATACTATTTGTCAGCGCTCCCGTAATTCCCCTCGTGGAAGCTAAAAAAGAAAATATCACTGCTGGCTTGGGACAATGCGTAGCGGAAATGTTAGCAGCTAGGATATTTAACGAACGTACAGGCAATGAAGTTTCAACAATTTACGGCGCGGTGACTACTGGGAGTATTTGGAAATTTATGAAATTAGAAGGAAGTGTAATTAGTATCGATCTGACTGAATTTTACCTCAAAGATGTGAATAAAATTTTGGGGATTTTAGCAAGGGGGGCTGTCTTGCAACCAATTGACGTTTGAGTGCGATCGATAGTAAAATTAACTTATTTCCCAAGAGTTCCAGAACCTCAATGAATGTGCTCTGCGGTCTTCCTAATTTTTTTTAATATGATTAGTTTTGGATTGATTACAGAGTGACTTAGTGACCAGATTGTTATTGAGAAGATTTTCCCTGGATATTTCAATAGTCCAGATGTTGAAGAGGATTGGTAATGAAGCAAGTTATTATGTCATATAATAGAAACATAGTTATCGGAGATTACCATGCAAGCATACAAACTTAGAGGTAAAATCGATGCAACTGGCAACTTGGTAGTTGTGGAACCCGTGAATATGCCACCCGGAGATGTCGAAATCATCGTCTTGCAGCTACCTGATACTGTTGTCAGTTCTCCCGATCCACTAATTCATGCGGAGGAAGCTAAGCCTAAAAGAAAAGTGACAACTAAAATCAAGGCTTTGCAAGCCTGGTTTGAAAATACTCAACCTGTCTCACCTGACTTCGATGCAGACCAAGCTAGATGGGAAGCTTTAAAGGAGAAATACAATCTGTGAAAATCTTGCTAGATACCAACATCATTTTAGATATCGCCCTTGCAAGACAGCCATTTTTTGGCGAAAGCGAACAAGTTTTGTCTTTAGTTGAACAAGGAGAGGTAGAAGGCTATATTTCAGCATCTACTTTTAGTGACCTTTACTACATTATCCGTAAAGCTAAAGGTAGAGGTTCAACGCTTGAGTTTTTGCGGCTGCTAGCCACATTTTGTCAAGTCGCAACAGTAGATAACTCTGTTATTTCAATGGCATTAACTTGCAACTTCAAGGATTTTGAAGATGCGATTCAGTACAGCACTGCTGTCATCAATCGAATTGATGCCATTGTCACCCGCAACCCGCGAGATTTTCCGGTTACTACTCCTAGGATTGTAACTCCAAATCAGTTAATTCAAGAATTAACCAATTCTCCCTAAATTTCTCAAAGCGCTAAACTTCTGATTCCAATTCGCTAACCTGCAACTGCACAGGTAATTCTACAGAATTCAACTCAGACGACTCTAACAATCCTGTTGCTTCAACTTCTGCACTCGCTTCACTGTGCCGCATTTTCTTCAATTTCTCACCCAAAGTATCCCGCTGATTAATCAAATAAATACTCACCAAAGTCAGCCCAACTCCCATCGATTGCAGCGGATTGAGCACTTCGCCCAAAAACAAATTGCCGAACAGCAAAGCAAATACAGGCGTAAGAAAGGTAAGAGAACTTAAACTTGTCAGACTGCCACTCGAAGCAAAATAAAAGAACAAACCGTAGGCGATCGCACTTCCGAATACAGTAGAATAACCTAACGCCATCCAGCCGGAAAAATCGATATTCACAAACTGTTCAGACTCAGTTGCAGCCGAAATTGCCAACAGCGGCAAACCGCCCAAAATCATGTGCCAACCAGTCGCCACCACCGGGTCAACATAACGGCAAACCCAGCGCACCAAAACCGTACCCACAGCCATCGACAAAGCAGCCAACAGCATCAACCATTCTCCACCCTGAAACAACTGTTCGATACCCGCAGAAACCTCCCTGTTTTCAGGATGAAAAAGCCCCACAATCCAGCCATCGGGCAACCCAATTAAACTGATGCCCGCAACGCCAATCACTAATCCCAACCAGCCCCAAAAACCAATTTTTTCTTGAAACAGCCACAAACACAAAATCGCCACTGCTAGCGGTTGAGAATCAATCATCACCGAACCCAAACCCGCACCGGTTCTCGCCAAACCTTCAGCTAAAAAGCCTTGAAACAAAGTGGCGTCAACCAAAGCAAACAGCGAAATCCACAGCCAAGCTTTCGGGCCCTGCGGCTGCGGTTTTCCCATGAATGCCGCCGCCAGCAGCACCAACACGCCCGCAGGTACTAAACGCACGAATGCCACAAACAGCGGCGTTGTATGCGGCATCACCCCCTTCATCGCTACCATCGCGGTTCCCCACAGGAAAAACGGGGCAATTAGCAACAGCGGGGCAAAAGGCAGTTTTGAATCGGTAAGTTTTAGCTGCATGGCGGAGACTCCAAATAATTGATGAGATTGATTCTCGTGGGGATGATGTAGTTTTGTTAAGCAATTTTTACAATTATATATTGGTGTTGGGTTAAGTGCGATCGCACAAACCTCGGCCAATCTGGAACAGGCAAGATGCCTGTTCCACAAAATCAAGCAATTTCTTGTGCAACAGGCATCTTGCCTGTTGCCAACAATCTGGAACAGGCAAGATGCCTGTTCCACAAAATCAAGGTGCAACAGGCATCTTGCCTGTTGCCAACACAAGCACAACATCTACCCCGATGAATAAGGCACACTAGAAGTTAGCTACAAAATTTCACCTTGCCTGTACACTGCCCATGATTTGGCCATTCAAGCCCCGCTACCGCAAACAAATCGCCCGTATCGAAATCACCGGAGCCATTGCCGGAGAAACCCGCAAACGAGTCCTAGAAGCTCTCAAAACCGTTGAAGAACGCAAATTTCCCGCCTTGCTGCTGCGGATAGACAGCCCCGGCGGCACAGTCGGCGATTCCCAGGAAATTTACAGCGCGCTCAAGCGTTTGCGCGAAAAAGTCAAAATTGTTGCCAGTTTCGGCAATATTTCAGCTTCTGGCGGAGTTTACATCGGCATGGGAGCCTCGCATATCGTTGCCAATCCCGGTACAATTACCGGCAGCATTGGCGTGATTATCCGGGGTAACAATTTAGAACGGCTGTTAGAAAAAGTAGGCGTTTCTTTTCAGGTGATTAAATCGGGGCCGTATAAAGATATCTTGGCATTCGATCGCGAATTGACAGATCCGGAACAGCAAATTCTGCAAGACTTGATCGACACCAGCTACCAGCAATTCGTGGAAACCGTTGCTGAAGCCCGGAAATTGCCTGTTGAGAAAGTGAAAAGTTTTGCCGACGGTCGGGTTTTTACCGGCCAGCAAGCCTTAGAATTGGGTTTGGTCGATCGACTGGGAACAGAAGAGGACGCTCGCCGCCTTGCCGCCGAACTCGCAGGCCTCGACCCGGAAAAAACCGAGTCTTGCACGCTAGAAAAACAAAAACCTTTCCTAAATCGCGTCTTGGGGAGTAGTCTGGATATATCTGGGCTTTGGGCTTACAAGAATTTGCTGGAATTCGAGCTTTCTACTAGCGGTTTGCCGCTGTGGATGTATCGCCCGTGATTAAATAAATTAGTCATTGGTCAGGAGTCAGTAGTGATTAGTTACTCTCTGGATGATTGGGCGATTGAAATCAGTTGACCTCAAACTCAAATGTGGCGCTTCGCCCGTCCTAAGCGCTTCGCCTACGAGTTTGAGGTCAAACTAGACAAACGAAGTCCACTCAAGCGAAGACTAAGAAATAAAGTGGGTATTTAAGCCTAATTTAGTATGACTAATGACTAATGACTAATGACTAATAACAAAAAAATGGAGGAAATTTGCGTGGAGTGGCAAGTGCGGGGGATTCGTGGGGCAACTACTGCTAGCGAGAATTCGGTGGCAGCAATTCGAGAAGCGGTGAGAGAATTATTAGATGAATTAGAAGCAAAAAATGATATAAATCCAGATTTAATTATTAGTGCTACGTTTTCTGCTACTCGCGATTTAGATGCTGTGTTTCCGGCTGCTATCGCCCGCGAACGTCCTCACTGGTGTAATGTTCCTTTGTTGGACGTGCAGCAAATGCACGTTGAGGGAGCTTTGGAACGCTGCATTCGGTTTTTAATTCACGTTAACTGGCCGGCACATACTGAAATTTATCATCCTTATTTGCGGGGAGCTCAAAATTTGCGCCCCGATAGGAATTTAGCGGTGGCGGTGGCTGGCGAAAAATAATAGATTCACTTTGGGCTTGATGTAAAAGTTAACTCACCATTACAGGTGGGTTTATTTTTTACGGGACTTCATACATTACAAAAACTGCCCTGGGGATATATGGTTAAAAGCTTTTGTTATAAAAAAAAACCCGGCTTCTTAAAGAAACCGGGTTTTTTGTCAATCAGACGCTTTCTTGTGATGCAGCCTAATCCCTAAAAAAATGTCATATATAAAACTCCAAAAGTCCTTTTTCCCTTCCAATATTCCCAAACTTTGAGGAGAACCTTTCTCATCCAACAGCGGCTTGACAGCTTCGTAAGCAGGCTTGTAATTGTACCAAGGAATAGAAGGCCACAAGTGATGAATCAGATGATAATTCTGCCCCAAAATCAAGATATTTAGAATAGGACTAGGATATACTCTGGCATTTTTCCAACGATCGCGCTCGTGAAACGGACGGTGCGGCAAATAATCAAAAAACAACCCCAAGGCCAACCCCACCACCAAAGCCGGAGAAAACCAAAAATTCAGCACGTAACCTAAATGGTCGTACTGAATGGCAATATACACCACCGCTACGACAAACAAACGGCTGAGAAACCATTCCAATAATTCGTATTTCCGCCACAGTTTGCGCTTAAAAAAGAAAATCTCGTGGTAAAAAAACCTCGCAGCAATCAACCACAAAGGCCCGCCCGTAGAAACATAATGGTCTGGATCGTTATCTGGGTCATTAACGTGGGCGTGATGCTGCATATGTACCCGCGTAAACACCGGGAAAGCAAAACCCAACATCAGCGCGCTACCGTGTCCCAAAATAGCATTAACTGTGCGATCGCGATGGGCTGCATTATGAGACGCATCGTGAATCACAGTTCCAGCCATGTGCAACGCCAACACGTTCAGCGTAAAACAGCACCACTGCGGCCATCCCCAACACCAGAAACCCAAGTTAGAAATCACGATAATCACTACTGCACTCAAAAACAGCAGCAGTGTCGGATTGAAGTCACCGGGAGGACTCAGAAACTCTTTCGGCACTGTCAGCGGCCGTCCTGCCTCCGACATCTTTGTTAAGACTCCTTAATATTTCACTCTTGCGTAGTATAAGATACAAGCCGGACAATAGTAAAGTTTTATGAAAGAACCTTCGTCCGATCGCCAGAAACTAGCCTTTGCACAAACAGGAAAGTATTGCTGTTGTGCAGGGATACCAGTGCTAGATCGGCCAAAAGAGCTCAGCAGACCAAATAAAATAAATGGGTATGTCTGTATTTATGTCAAGCCTGAGAGCGGAAAAATTTGCAAAAAAGATCGCTCCCCAAGAAAAAATTACCGATGGGTAAAAAGTCAGATATTCTATATATTGTTCAATACCTGCTTTTTTGACGACTATCAAAATTTTTAAGACTTAAGACTAGCGTCATTGCTTGTAGTGCAAAGATGAAACGTTAGCCGAAATTTAAACAAGAAATCCACCTGCCTCCCCAGAACACCGCTGATGCAATTGCCAAAAGCCCTACGCCGGACTAAAATCGTCGCCACCATTGGCCCCGCAACTTCGGACCCACAAGTGCTGCGCCAGCTCATAGAAGCCGGTGCCACAACTTTGCGACTCAACTTTTCCCACGGAACAGAAGAAGACCACCAGCGCAGCATTCGCTTAATCCGGCAAACATCCTTTGAACTCAACCAGCCGGTTGCCATCCTCCAAGACCTCCAAGGCCCGAAAATTCGTTTAGGGCGCTTTGAAACAGGTTCTATAGTTGTCAAAAACGGCGATCCTTTCATTCTCACCAGCCGCCCGGTTCCCGGCACAGAACTCATTTCTTCCGTCACCTACGAACCCCTAGCAGAGGAAGTTCCAGAGGGAGCGATGATTCTGCTAGACGACGGGAAAGTGGAAATGCTCGTCGAAAAAGTAGACCGCGCGGCGCAGGAATTGTACTGCCGCGTCGTCGTCGGCGGGCCGCTTTCCAACAACAAAGGGGTGAATTTTCCGGGAGTTTACCTCTCAATTAAAGCGCTGACTGATAAAGACCGCAAAGATTTAATGTTCGGCCTCGACCAAGGTGTCGATTGGGTGGCCCTGAGCTTTGTGCGGAATCCCCAAGATGTGCTCGAAATTAAAGAGCTGATTGCCAGTGCGGGCAAGCAAGTACCGGTGATTGCTAAGATCGAAAAGCACGAGGCGATCGAACAAATGGAGGAAATTCTCACCCTTTGCAACGGCGTGATGGTCGCCCGCGGCGATTTGGGAGTGGAACTACCCGCCGAAGACGTGCCGATTTTGCAAAAGCGGCTGATTGCTACCTCCAACCGGCTGGGTATTCCGGTAATTACCGCTACCCAGATGCTCGACAGCATGGTCAACAATCCCCGTCCCACCCGCGCCGAGATTTCCGACGTGGCCAACGCGATTCTTGACGGAACTGATGCAGTGATGCTCTCGAATGAAACTGCTGTCGGCAAGTTCCCCGTCGAAGCGGTGGCGACGATGGCGAGAATTGCGGTGCGGATGGAGAGGGAAGGAATTAAGCGGAATATTAGGAATGTAGAAGATATCGGTCGATCGATCCCCAACGGCATCAGTCAAGCAGTCAGCCAAATCTCCGAACAATTGAACGCCGCGGCCATCATGACGCTGACCAAAACCGGCGCCACAGCCCGAAATGTCTCGAAATTCCGACCCAAAACTCCGATTTTGGCAGTTACTCCTCACGTAGACGTAGCCCGACAACTGCAATTAGTATGGGGAGTAAAACCCTTGCTGGTGCTGGATTTGCCCTCCACCGGCCAGACATTTCACTCTGCCATGACAGTCGCCCAGGAAAAAGAGTTAGTCTCCGACGGAGATTTAGTGGTAATGACCGCCGGTACTCTGCAAGGGGTTGCCGGATCGACGGATTTGATCAAAGTTGAAGTAGTGACAGCAGTTTTAGGCAAAGGCACCGGTGTCGGTTTGGGATCGGTGAGTGGGATGGCCAGGGTTGCTCGCACTGCTGCGGATGTAGGCAATTTCCACGCAGGAGAAATTTTGGTAGTGGAACACACCAGCGTCGCTTTTGTGGAGATGATTCGGAAAGCCGCAGGTGTGGTGACGGAGGAGGACAGTTTGACTTCTCACGCCGCGATTATCGGTTTGCGCTTGGGCGTGCCGGTGATGGTGGGCGTGAAGAATGCCACGCGGGTAATTCGGGACGGAACTATGCTGACACTGGATATGCAGCGGGGTTTAGTTTATTCCGGGGCCAGAGGCGGCTCAACTGACACGGAAGTGACCGTTTAACTGTTGGTGAGCTAGGAGTTGTGGAATTTTGAATTAAATTCTACAACTCCTTGCTTTTTTCGCTATAGTTGTGCTATAATTCAAAATTGTCTGTGCCGATGTAGCTCAGGGGTAGAGTATTCGATTCGTAATCGAACGGTCGTGGGTTCAAATCCCACCATCGGCTTTGGGGTTTGTCGAGTGTCAAATTATTTGTCTGCGTTGACAGATTGTTGTACTTATTGACAAATTAATACGATCGCTCAGCTTGGGCTGAGGGGAAGTTTGTTGTGCCGGTGTGGTTAGATCTGATTAATGGGCGATCGCGTGAGAGAGTAAAGGGGTAGGGTGCGATTAGAGTCATTAATACTTGCTGGAAAATTTTAGAAATTATCCCAAATTAAGAATTTAAAATGGATGAATTGTTAAATGTCTACTGAAAATAATAGAACATACCTTGAACAAGCTATTGAAGATGGACACGCTGAATTTACAAGTGAAGGAAAAAACGAGCGTATCCGCTATATTGCTGCTAATCACTCTGAGCGTTGGTCTGACCCAGAGGAGAAAATTCGGGCAGAGTTTTGGGCAGAACTGATTTATAAGTACGAATACGACCCAAAACGGATTAAGTTTGAGGTCAAAGTACCAAGACGTACTCCAAATGACTTTGCTGATTTAGTCATCTACAACGATGATGAAGGCAAAGATCCTTATTTTGTTTTTGAGCTCAAACGTTCAGATATCAGTGATGCAGAATTTACGCAAGCTATTGAACAAGCTTGTGGTAATCGTGCCAATCTTGATGCTCCCTTTTGCGGTTCTATTGCTGGCTTAACTCGTCGTCTCCTACGTTTTGATGATCGGAAA
The DNA here is from genome assembly GCF_036701935.1 of Microcoleus sp. M2_D5. Lineage (NCBI taxonomy): Bacteria > Bacillati > Cyanobacteriota > Cyanophyceae > Oscillatoriales > Microcoleaceae > Microcoleus > Microcoleus sp. M2_D5. Next base: position 23,520 of record NZ_JAUBRP010000011.1, read on the forward strand.
AAATCTCCACCAGGGGAACGCGATCGCAACCACCTCACAGATATTCCGATTCGTTACGGTAAGCCTCCTGAATGGCGTTTCTACAAAAATAAAACTGGTCAAGACCTTTCCGCAGTTCCCCGTGAAGAACTTCGTTCGGCAATTCGCAAATGTCATCAAACCCTCTGGGAAGGAGGTCGCCGTAGTCCTATTGCTGCTTTTGGTGAGTTTTGTAAGATTGTTTTTGTTAAATATCGAGACGAGAAGAATCAAGATCGTTTAGATGGAGAACCATATGCTTTTCAGCGTCGCACAGAAGAAAGCAGCGATCAACTTGCCAACCGTATTCTCAAACTCTATGCTACTGAGCAGGAACGCGAACCAGGGGTATTCACCGATCCAATTAATGTAGATCCGCCCGTCCTTGCCCAAGTTGTTGAACATTTAGAAGCTCTTTCCCTCGATCGCACGGAACTTGATACAAAAGGCGTGGCTTTTGAAGAGTTCATGGGTGGGTTTTTTAAGGGAGACTTTGGGCAATACTTTACTCCCCGTGAATTGATTGCTTTTGCTGTAGAAATTCTCAATCCAGATCGCAAAAACTTAGTTATTGATCCTGCTTGTGGTTCTGGGGGATTTCTTCTCTATGCGCTCGATCATGTTCGCAGGGAAGCTAATCGCCGTTTTCCAAAATACAAAACTGATGCACGTGAAGGTGTAGAACATTTTAAATATTGGCACGACTTCGCACAACATAATCTATTTGGGATTGAGATTAATGAGGAATTAGCCCGCGTTGCCAAGATGAATATGATTATCCATGATGATGGTCATACTAATATTATTGGTCACGATGCTCTTGATTTTCTAAATAATCTAACTAAACTCAAATCCGAACTTGTACCCGATAAATTCGATTTAATCTTAACTAACCCGCCTTTTGGGTCGGTAGTCAAAAGCACTGAAAAAGAAAAAGGCTATCTCGATCAGTTTGAGCTACGCCGTTATTTGAATAAATCAACAACTGGTACAGAACCCGATGAGTCGGCACAAAGCGAAAGGGATGCCAAACGAGGAGCAAAAGCGGTCAAGGAACGTACTAGCATCAAAACAGAAATTCTGTTTATAGAACGGGTTCACTCCTATCTTAAACCGGGTACAGGTCAGGCGGCAATCGTGCTTCCTGATGGCATTCTGACCAATTCTTCGCTGCAAGGGGTAAGGAATTGGATGCTGTCGCATTTTCAAATTCTCGCGGTTGTTAGTCTGCCTCAATTTGCCTTTGCTCATTATGATGCGGGAGTGAAAGCAAGTATTCTTTTTCTCCGTCGCTTAAAGGATGGTGAGATAGTCCCCGATGATGCACCAATTTTCATGGCATTGGCGGAAAATATTGGTTACGATGCTACGGGACGGAAAACGTTTAATGTAACAGTTGAAAAGGAAATTGCAGGGGAAGAAAAAATAGAGCGTCAAAGTTGCGATCTTTTTGACTATCGGGTTTATTTTGAGTGGAGTACAGTTAATCCGAAGGAACAGGGGTGGAGTGAACGACACCGTGAGATTATTCCTGATACTGGATTGGTTGCTCAGTGGCGGGAGTTTAAAAGAGATCCGAACCCTTTTTTCGTCTAAGCCCTGCTGAACTCGGAAAAACACAATTTTTCGGAGTAACGCAGGGCAAATCTGCTAAAAGATTAAATGCTAACTTTCATCAGCCTATCTACCAACTTTTTGAAATCCGGTTGCAAGAAGCTGTTTTCACTTGTCGCTCACTACTTGAGATATGTTCCATAATTTCGGATGGCACTCATCACACACCCAAATACCTAGATTCAGGGAATCTAGGCGTACATTTTATTAGTGTTAAAGATGTTAAAGAATGGGATGTTTATTTTGAAAACACAAAGTTTATTAGTGAGGAGGAACATCAGGTATTAGCAAAGCGTTGTTCTCCTAAAGCTAATGATATCTTGCTGACCAAGATAGGGACTATAGGACAAGCAGCATTAGTCCCTTTAGATGCACCTATTTTTGACATTTTTGTAAGCGTTGCTCTATTGCGAGTTCGTGAAGATCGGGCGTTACCAACTTTTATTACCTACTTTCTTAATTCAGACACTGCAAGAATGCAGTTTAATCGTGTTGTAAAAGGTGTCGGAGTTCCAGACTTGCACCTTGAAGATATTGCAGAAATAAAAGTTCCTCTACCTGAAATTCCAAAACAACATGAACTTGTTGCTGCAATGGATAAAGCGCGATCGCAGCGACGACAAAAACTAGCAGAAGCTGATGCTCTCCTTTCCAGTCTTGATGAATTTATTTTAAATGCACTAGATATTAGCTTGCCATCCCTTGATAGTCGTAAAGCTTATGCTATTTGCCTATCTCAAATGCTGGGAGAGCGAGTTGATGCCTATTCAAACCAACCCTATTTTCAAAAATTGTTTACCACTATTCAGAGTTCACAGCATCATGTAACAAATCTTGGTAATGCTAATATTGCTGAACTAATTTTCTCGGGAACAACACCTCTAGCGAAAGGCGATGCTTACGTTGCTCCACCCAATGGGGTTCGCTTTGTCCGAAGTGGTGAAATTACCAAGGAAGGTGGAGTAACCCCAACCAGTGAAGTTCATATTCGAGAAGACATTCATAACGAAAAAATGAAACGATCTCAACTACAAAGAGGCGATTTACTGATTGCTATTGTCGGTGGAACTATCGGAGCCGTTGGTATCTATGATTTCAATGAACCTGCCAATATTAATCAGGCTATAGCTGCTGTTCGTATTAGCTCTAATGATGTATTAGTAGAGTATGTTTGCTGGTATCTTCGATGCAGTTTAGGTCAACGCCTTTTAGACTACTTTAAACGTCCAGTAGCAAGAGCGAATATTAACTTGACGGAGGTTGGCGAAATACCAATTATTATCCCTTCTCAAGAGATTCAAAAATATATCATTGCTGAAGTACATAGTCGCCGGGAAGAAGCTCGACGTTTACGCTCCGAAGCAGAGACAGGTTGGCAAAATGCCAAAGGATGGTTTGAAGAACAACTACTTGGAACTGCCCCACTATGAGGTTTGAATTTCTATTTTCTTACTGCCATACATCCAGCACTGAAATTCGCACAACATTAGTGGAAGTATTAACTAGAGTGCTAGAAGATAACCTCAATGAATTTAGCCTTGATGAAATTAAGCAAATGATTGTTCTTAATCAGCAACGGCTAGGGAATGAAGAAACCGATGATGCTGGCAATAATTATCAAAATATCATTCTTGGTTTTACCTTAGAACTACCAGAAGAAACGAACGAAACCCAAATCGTTTTAGATGAGTTCGCAGAAGCTTTATTAGATACGATTTCAGACTCTCATATTGTCAAATTTGAAGACTCATTACTTCACGACGATCTTGCTCGTTGGGCAGATGAAATTTTCACCCTCGAAATGAAGCTACGGCGTGTCTTAACCCTCATTTATCTTCATGCTTATCAAGATAGCGATCCTTATGAATTGCTAAAGGATGAAAAGGAGCAACCTATGGCAAAAGATAAACCTGATAGAAAGCAAATGAAAACAGCAGTAGATAATCAATTTTTTCATCTAACTTTCAGTCAATATGTCAATCTAAATACACGCCCCGATCCTAAAATCGGTGATTTATTAAAAAATATCTGCAACTCAGCTAACTATGATACCTTATACAGAGAAATAAATCGTAAGCCCATTGAAGATGAGGATGATGTTAATTTTTTAGCTGGTCTTAAAGAGCGTATGGGGGCAATTGAAAAAATGCGTAACTGTGTAGCTCACAACCGTCGCCCATCTCGTCGGGTTGTAGAAGATTACGAGAATGCTCGCCCATTGCTTAATGATTTGCTTGATAATTACCTTAATAAGTGGACATGGAGAGAATTGGGTGAGACTGAACCGTAGAATTTTTGGGAGAGCAAGATAGTGCATAATCGTTAATCAAAAAAGGCTTTAATCAAATTTATTTTTGATACTTCTTCATCTCACCAAACATCAATAGACAGGGATCGCACCTCCCAACCCTGCCAACTTTCCCAACGCCTGCCGAAACCGCCCCAAAGGAGGACTGGCATTTCCGACAACCTGACATCGTATTAGTTCGGGGGCCGGGGGAGGCGAAAACTCAGGGGACTGAGGATTTGATTGAGAGTTCGCAGTTGTTCCGCAGTGCCCAAACAAATCAGCATATCTCCTCCTTCGATCGCAGTTTCTCCAGTAGGCCCCACAATCAAAGTCCCGCCAGCGCGCCGCACTGCTAAAACCAAGGCCCCCGATTGCGATCGCAACTTGGCATTTCTCAAAGTTTCCCCGACGTAGACACAAGTATTGGGATCGACCAAAAATTCTTCCATGTAAAAAGAACTCTCGGTGCCCGTCAAAACACCGTCTAAAAAATCCATAACTTGAGGCCGCAAAGCCGCCGCAGCCATGCGTTTTCCCCCGGTAATGTAGGGGGATACGACGGCATCGGCGCCGCCCCGCTGCAACTTCTTTACGGCTTCTTCTGTGGTGGCGCGGGCGATCGCCCGTACCTTCGGATTCAGAGTTTTGGCTGACATGACAGTATATAAATTCTCGGCATCCGAAGGCAAAGCTGCTACTATGCAAATTGCGCGATCGATCCCCACACTCAGCAAAATTTCGTCCAGAGTCGCGTCTCCTTGGACAGCCGTGTACCCCAACGCCAAAGCTGCCTCAACCGACTGTACCGCCGAATCTATCACCACAAAAGAGATATATTCGGCCTGAAATTCCAAGGCAATTTGGCGGCCAGTGCGCCCAAAACCGCAGAGAATGTAATGCCCGATCAAAGAATCTACCAATCGTCGCTGCTGCCTAATTCTTGCTCCTTCTTGAAAATATCCTTCAATCAGCGCTTCTGTAAAGCGGTTGACGATGAAACCAATCACAATCACGCCCATCAAAATCAGCCATATGGTAAACATTCGCCCGCGTTGGCCGAGGGGCTGAAGTTCACCGTAGCCCACAGTTGCTAAGGTAATTACTGTCATGTAAGCGGCATCGAGCAAAGACCATTTTTCCACCTGCCAATACCAGAGAGTACCGGTGCAAAAAATGCCGCCCAGGGCGATGACTCCGCCCGTTAAGTCTTTTTGCAGGCGCTGGTACTTTTGTTCTAGAGTTGAATACACCGATCGGGCTTACCTATTACCTATTAGCTGCTACTAATTTTAACGATATCAGCCCTAGACGCAGGGGCGGTCAATCGATTTTAGATTTTAGATTTTAGATTTTAGATTTTAGAGGCGACCCCACGGATAAATGCGGGGGGTTGAGGATTTTCGATTTGGGATTGACTTGCGCGAGATAAATCACGTGGCGGGTACCACCTTTGAAAATCTTGGTCAAAAAGCCAGTTTCTGCCTAGATACTTTGCTGCCAAACTCAACATTTTGACCGAAAGCATCCAGGATACAAGCCACCGAATTTATCTCGCGCAAGTCAATGCTTCAATTCTTTAATCTAAAATCTAAAATCTAAAATCTAAAATCGATTAACCCGGTTTTTTTTGCGTGAGTTCCGACTGAGTTCCAATCCCGTCGCAGAGGTGGCGATTGCTGGGATAGGCGATCGGATTTGTCTGAAAATAATTGCGGGCTCCATCGCAACCCTGCTGCAACAAATCGTCAAGATTAAAATTCCACAGCATCACCGTACCGTCAGCGCTAGCAGTAGCGATCGCTTTGCCGTCTGGACTAAAACTCGCACTCCAAACAGCATCCTTATTACCTTTTAAAGTTTTGAGCAATGTACCGTCAATGTTCCACAGCCTCACCATTTTGTCTGTGCTTGCAGATAGCAACATTTGACTGTCGGGGCTAAAGCTGATATTTGTCACTCCACTTGTATGCTTTAAAATACTTAGCGGTGTGCCGTCTTTGCTCCAAATTCTCGCAGTTCCCCCAGCACTTGCAGTCGCCAGCATTGCTCCATCTGGACTGAAAGCTACACTCATTATTTTATCACTTTCAATCTGTAAAGTTCGGAGCAATTTGATATCGGAGCTTGCTTCAATTGACTGCTGTTTTTGCAACTTTTCCACAATCTTTCTCAAACTCCAAAGTTTAACAGTGCCATCAGTGCCAGCCGCAGCAATTATCTGACCGTCGGGGCTAAAACTCGCGCTGGTTATCCAACCTCGCTCCACTTTTAAACTTAACAATTCTTCACCGTTTATTTTCCATAGCTTAACTGTTCCATCGGCACTTGCTGAAGCAATAATTTTACCATCGGGACTAAAAGAGACGCTTGTTATTTGACCGCTGTGTGCTTTTATATCATGAATTAACTTGCCATCTTTTTGCCAAATTTTGAGAGTTTGGTCGTCGCTTGCAGAGACAATTATCTGACCGCTAGCATTGAAAACTGCCCTGATAATTTTATCAGTATGCCCTGTTAATGTTGCTTGCAAAGTTCCATTAGTTTGCCAAAGCTTGATATAATTATCATCGGTAGCAGTCACAATTGTTTGACTGTCGGGACTGAAACTCGCGAAAGCAAAGGTACTGGCTTGACTCTGCAAGCTGCAGCGTTCCCGAAAGCTGTAAACTGCCTGTTCGAGGGCGATCGCCACTCGCATCTGAATATCTGAACTCACTCCGAGCGATCGTTTCATTTCTCTAACAGCCCTAATGCTTTCTAGCAAAGCTTCCTCTTTTTTATCGGCAGCCAAGAGCGTTTCTGATAGCAAACTGAGAGTGAGAATTTTGTGGTTTCTTTCTTCGATTGATGGTTTAATCCAAAAGGCTGCTATCAAAATTAATATCAGTATTCCTGCTGCTACTGTAACTGTTTGCACTCTCAGTTGTTGCTCGCGCCAAAGTTTAACTGCGATCGCTTTTTTCTGCTTTTGTGCTTCGCTTAGTTCCTCTAGTAACTTTTTTTCGCGGCGCAGTTGTTCTATTTCAGCTTTATGCTGTTTTTCTTGACAGCGGAACTTGGCAAATTCCGCTTCTTGACTCGCACCTAAAAATTGATAATCTTGGGTGTTCAAGCTTTTATTTGTCGCCCACTGTCGGGCATCTTCCAGTGCTTGACCCCGCAACAAGCGAGATTCGTCTTGACAATTTGTAGCTATCCATGCTGTTAGGGATTCAGCATAGGGGCGCAAGTCGCAGAGTGCTTTTTCTACCCAGTTATGGTTGAATATAGCTGCGTAAATGCGGTTGGATACGGTTAATTTTCCGGCTCGTTTTACTACTAATCCGCTCAGCCGCAATTCTGTTTGTTCGGGAGTATCATCGGCGCAGATCCCCCCTACCAGGGCGGGCACGGGGGCACCGCCCCTACAATCGGGGGGTTCTGAAAGTGGCAATATTTTTTGATATAGTCCTAATAACCTACTGGCGCGGTGCTGACTTCTGAGAAGGCGATCGCGAATTGTTTTGATGTGTACCGGTTCATCGGATGATTCCCAATTATCAATAATATGAGATTGCACTATCTCGCTAATTAATAATTTATTTGTAGTAAAAATTTCAGTTTTGCTTTCATCCGTTGAATCTGATATAATAGAAGCCGACGCTAAACTTTTTACATGGTGCAAAATCAGCTTGCAAAGCTTTTGAGTCAGAAAAGGCTGCCCTCCAGTCCAGTCCAAAATTTCTTTTAAAACCTCTTGAGGATTGTCTACTTGTCCCTCAAATCCCTTTGCTAAAGGCAGAGCTTCTTGTAAGTTAAAACCGTGCAATTCAATAGCTAACCCGATATTAAAGGGCGTGCGAGTTGCATCGCTAATTAAATCCGATGGCGTAGCTACTCCCAGCAAAGCAAATGTAAGGCGATGGTATTCTGAATTGTGAGCGCGTTTATTGTAGCAACATCTAATTAATGCAAAGAAATCGTCTAGAGGTTCTTGGAAACTCAGAACGCTATCAATTTCATCAATAAAAATGACCAGGTTTTGAGAAATTTTGACCAGCAGCAATTCTTCAATTAACTCTCCTAAGCGCTGCACCGGCGACATCAAATCTCTCTCCCGCCACCAAGCCATAAACTCGACTGGGCTAAACAGGTTGAAACTGCACAAGAGTTTGTAAGCGACGCCGCCGTACCACTTATCTAGAGAGACTTGCTGGTTGCCAATGTCCGAAAGGTCGATCGTAGCACAAGCAATGCCATCAGCGGAGAGTTTCTGTACAGTTCGCACCAGCAAACTGGATTTGCCCATTTGTCGGGAATTGAGCACGTAACAAAACTCTCCAGCTTTGAGGGCTTGATAAAGTTCTGAGTCAGCTTGTCGCACTACATAAGTAGGTGCATCTTGCGGGAGACTGCCGCCGATTTGATATTGGTAATCGACTGTCATTATCTGGCCTATAATTAGATTATTTGCTCCGTTTTGTTGTGCCTTTACCACAAGCAATTTTACCATTTTCATAGGTGGGTTCTGCTGGTTTAATTGTACCGGGAGAATCAGCTTCGCACAAGATGGACGTTGTAGTTCTTTCCTCTTTAGCAGCATTGGGCTCAAAGTTTTTAGCAGGAACTATAAAAACACCACCGACATAACTTTTTAAGTCGTTTTGCTTGGATACTCCATAATTCAATGCTGCTTTCTTAGTGACACGAATTGAATACTTGAAATTTGTTGTCTCTGTTTTAATGCCAAGTCCTAAAGCATAAACAAAACTGGAAAAAGCATTGTTTTCTGCCAAATAGGCTTGCTGACCTTTGTTCATTGCGCTAACATACTGTTTGTTTTCGGATTGCTTGGGTATATGGCCAATATTTAGGAATAATGGCAGAACCATCGCGCCAATTACTCCAATGCCCATTAAAAGCAATAAGCAGCCGCAACCTTGATAAGTTGAATTGTTAATACTTGATTTTTGATGTTTAGTCATGATATCCTCTCCTTAAATGGTATATACAATGCGAATTATAGTCGGCGAGGCACAGCCTCTGGATCTGCGTTACCAGGAAGAGCCTGGTAACAATGAAAATGAGGAAATACTAATCTTTAAGCTCGCAGCTTTTGTACCTCTTTCCTGTCAATGGATGTTGGCTGAATCACTTTACTGCCGATCGCAAAATCGCGCAATTCCACTCTCGTAAACTTCACCCCCCAAGGATCTGTCGTTGTATCCAACTCCTCGACTAAAGCATTATTAATCTCATGTCGAGCCGTGTAGAGTTCCTCAACAGATAATTTAGCTAGGTGAGTCCGAATTGAAAGAATCAGCATATTTAACATCGCTTCCTTGAGATTCTGCACTTTGTAGGAAGCTTTTTCTAAGTCAATGATTCGCCAGTACACAATAAAATCAACGGTGACGGCAACGCGATCGCGCGTCGTGCATTCTTGCGGTGACAGCCTTAAAATTTGCTCGCGCAGTGTTTGTTTGTAGGCCACTGTTTCGACAAAGGGAATCAAAAATGTCAAACCAGGTTCGAGTTTCTTGCGATCGTACTTTCCGAAAATCTCAACTAAGGCCTCATCTCCTTGACGGACGATTTTGACGCTGTTGACTAAGGATACTCCGGTGATTGCAAACAACACCATCAAAAAATACTGATACATAGTGAATCTCCTGCTAATTTTAAGCTGTGAACTAAAGATGATAGGATTTGCACATCGGGACTTAGAAACCGGGTTTTTTACGAAAATATTTCCTTAGAACCCGCAGATTCGGTAAAAAACCCGGTTTCTCAACACAGCGTGCGTAATTTCTGAATGAATTGAGGTTAGTGCCAAGGTTTAGCCGTTGATGTGAATTAATCTGTCAGGTACAACAATCAACGTGTTTCCTTCGCGGCGCAAAACATAAACTTTTTGTCGGGGTGCGATCGCCCCTTGGGAATCTTCGTTGCGGGCTTTCCACGAAGCCCCTTCATAAATCACCATTCCAGTTTCTCCGGGGAAAATTTCCGAGATTGTTGTCGCTTCCGTGGCTTCGGGAATCACAAACTTTTTGCGAACAATAAAAATTGGTCGGATCCAGATACTCAGCGCGAGGGCTATCCCCATCCAGTAGAAGATTTGCCAGTCAAAATCTTCATACATTATGTTCGCCCAACTAAACTGAAATGCTACAGATCCTCTCCACAAAATAAAGGACTCAATTAAAGCAGAAGAACCCATCATTAACAGGTAAAACCTGTATTTTTGGGGCTGAGTTTTGATGATTAATAGCTCGATCGCACTAAGCACAACTCCGATTAGCAGCCAGAATAGGGGCGGGGTGAATGCGAAACCTGGTTGATTAGTGGCTGACGCCAGCGACAAAATTTGGATAGAATACACAATGCTTTTACCTCGTTGCGATGGGATTCAACCTTGTTATTTCTAATCTAATCAGGCGGCTATTTGAGTTGGCGACTGAGTTATTTGAAAAATAATCGACTTTTCATCGACTTTTCATCGACTTTAGGGGCGGTTGGCATTTATGATGGTTTCAGTGTCTTGATTGTGATAAGCAATGCCACGATCGCTAAGGGTGCGCGAAGAGTGCATTCGCGCAGTTAAATCCTGTCTCTTGAGAAATGGCTTCCCCAGTCAGAAAATCTTGGCTGAGGATTTAGGGATGGCGCAATCTACTGTCAGCCATTTTCTGAATGGCAAACCTGTGGATTATGCCAATTTCATCGAGATTTGTCGCGGATTGGGGCAGGAATGGCGCGATTTAGCCGATTTTGATGCGAATTCAGAGTCAGACGAGGTACTGCTGGTGAGGGCTAAAGTGGCGATCGTCTTCGAGGGCGATCCGAAGGAAAGCCCTCGAAGACGATCGACCTCAAACAACACCCTTTCCCAGCAGTTACACCAAGCTTTGAGGGCGGGAGGACACGAAGTCTTTTTTATTAACAACAGCAGCGACTCAGCCTCATATTTAAAGGGTTGCGATTATTTGCTGTTGCTGATTTCCCAAGAATCTGCCGCTAGCGAAATGATATTGGAACAAGTGCGGCTAGCCAAAGAATTGCACAATTTAACGGCTCGCAAACCAGCAATATTACCGATTTTAGTTGAATTAAATACACCGCTTTCCTTTGATTTACTGAGCTATTTGGTAGGAATTCAGCCCTGGCTGTGGCGCGGTGCTGGCGACTCATTTAAGTTATTATCACAAATTTTAACCATTATCAAAGAAGGTCGCACATCGTTAACTGCCGACCATGAATTAGCTGTAGAATGGGACGCAATTACTAGCACAAAAAAGTCAATAATTCAACCCCTGCCAGCCGCGCCACCAGAATTGCCGGGAGGACAAGTTGAAATAGCTTCTCGTTTTTATATCGATCGCCCTCCGATCGAATCCCGCTGTTACGAGACGATCGCCCAACCGGGAGCGCTGATCCGCATAAAAGCGCCCAGACAAATGGGGAAAACTTCCTTAATGGCGAGGATTTTGCATCACGCAGAAGTGCAAGGTTCTCGCACGGTAGCGCTGAGTTTTCAGCTAGCAAATAGAAGAATATTCGCTAATTCAGATACATTTTTGCAGTGGTTTTGTGCTAGCATCGGTCAAGAGTTGGGAATGCTGGAGCAGTTGCCCAAGTGTTGGGAATTAGCCGATTTAATTGGCAGCAATCAGTGCTGCAAGGCTTATTTTGAACAGTATTTGCTGTCTGAATCTTCAAAACCTCTGACGTTAGGGTTGGATGAGAGCGATCGCCTGTTTGAATCGCCGGAAATTGCCGATGATTTTTTTGGGTTATTGCGAGCTTTGCATGAAGAAGCAAAACGGCGAGATATTTGGAAAAAGTTTCGTTTGATTGTGGTGCATTCGACGGAAGTTTATATCCCGCTGGATGTGAATAAATCGCCGTTTAATGTGGGGTTGCCGATCGAATTGCCGGAGTTTAACCAGCAGCACGTACAAGAGTTGGCAAGGCGGCATGGATTGAATTGGAGTGCGAATGAAGTTGCAGAATTGATGGCGTTAGTGGGAGGCCATCCCTATTTGGTAAGGCTGGCAATTTATCACATTTCGCGCCAAGATGTGAGTTTAAATATGTTGGTGAAATCGGGGGGGACTGAAGCGGGAATTTACAGCGATCATTTGCGGCGGCATTTATGGAATTTAGAGAAATATTCGGAATTAATGGAGGCGATGAGAGAGGTTGTGAGTGTTTCCCAGCCAGTGAGATTGAGGTCAGAATTAGGGTTTAAGTTAAATAGTATGGGGTTGGTGAAATTGGATGGAAATCATTGCATTCCGAGATGTCGGTTGTATCAGGAGTATTTTGGCGATCGGCTAGGTTGATAGCAGCCATAGGTTGTACCAGTCTCAAGAACGGGCTCTCCGCCCCGTTCCACAAGAAAATGGAGTTTTCAAGAACGGGCCGGAGAGCCCGTTCCACAAGAAAATTTAGTTTTTGTGGAACGGGCTCTCCGGCCCGTTGCTAAACAGGTGATTGAGAATGATGCCTGATATAAGTTAATACTTACATTTTGTACCATTCTCAAGAACAGGCAAGATGCCTGTTCCACAAAGAAGGAATTTTTTGTGGGGAGTAGGGGTTGAGCAGGAGATCACACCCATAAAAACCTTATTGAGAATGGTGCAATATCTCAGTTAATACAAATTTCCATAAACGTTGCTACCTTTACTCACAAGTTGAAAAGGGTATGAGACGGTAGCGGTCAAATCTCTATCAATGGAAGGGTGTATGCGGCTGACTGCTTCGCTATATTGAAAATTAATTAGCCAGAATCCTCAGCAATCTGCAACGGTTGGCTGTTTGGGCAGGCAGCACAATAATCAAAGTCATCATAAGTTGATTCCATGCAAAATACGGCAGATTTACTCCCCAAAATAGACTCGCCGAGTCTTCCCAAAAAGCAACCCGCACTCCCAAATTACGAAGCGGCCGATCGCCAATTTGTCAATTTGCTAGAAGTCGAGGATTTAGACAAGACGGTGGCGGCAAAACCGTTACTTGTCAGCGATTTTGAAAGCGCGATCGCCTACGCAATTCAAGCAGCTTACCAACAGGAACCGGGCGATGAGGCCGCTCACCGCTTCTTGCAGCGCATACTTTACCGCATCAACCGCCTCAACTTGTTTTGGTACGACGATTTGCGCCGCTACAACAACGAACGATCGCACTATTTGCGTTCCGTGCGCGATCGCATTGAGGAACCTTGGCAGCAGTGGGAAATCGCACAAATCGACGTTGCAGCGCTGCAAAAATTGCCGGATGTCAAGCAAGCCCTGCGCGATCGCGCGGCCGCTGATGTCGATCCTCCGCTAACCGAGCTCGATCGCTACCAGCGGGAACAGATGACTGAAGAGGGATACAAACACCTGCTGGCGATCGCATCTTTCGACGGTTTAGTGGAAGCCAGCCGTGTTTCTCGCATCATCGGCGGTGCCGGCAACGAAATTCAGTGCACCCTTACGCGAGTGCTGATCGAAGAATACGGCGGCGGTCGCCTCCCGCGCAAGCACTCGACCTTTTTTGCTCAAATGCTGGCAGAATTCGATATGAGTACGGAACCGGAAGCGTACTTCGATTTAGTGCCTTGGGAAGTGCTCGCAAGCATCAATCACAACTTCCTGCTTACCGAACGCAAGCGCCATTTTCTGCGCTATAACGGCGGACTCACTTATTTTGAGGTGGCGGGGCCCGTCGCTTACCGCAATTATCTAGCCGCCGCCCAGCGTTTGGGCCTCTCGCACGCTGCGATGGGTTATTGGGAACTCCACATCAAAGAAGATGAACGTCACGGCCGCTGGATGTTGGATGAAGTGGCGATTCCGCTGGTTGACAGATACCCGCAGGAAGCGTGGGAACTGGTGTTGGGGTACGATCAGGAGAAGTCGATCGGCGATCGGGCTGGCGCGGCTGTAGTGCGATCGATCCAAGCGGCAGAACGGAATTAACGGCTATCTAGGGTGCATCAGTCTTTGATGCACCCTAGATATTGCAGCGTTTTCAATAAGCCTTTTAGGAACAGGCTTTTCGGCCTGTTCCACAAGAAATACACTCTTTGTGGAACAGGCCGAAAAGCCTGTTGCTGACAATGGTGGAACAGCAAGATCCTTGTCCCACAACAAATACACTCTTTGTGGAACAGGCAAGATGCCTGTTGCTGACAATGGTTGAACAAGCAAGATGCCTGTCCCACAACAAATACACTCTTTGTGGAACAGGCCGAAAAGCCTGTTGCTGACAATGGTGGAACAGCAAGATCCCTGTCCCACAAGAAATACACTCTTTGTGGAACAGGCCGAAAAGCCTGTTGCTGACAATGGTGGAACAGGCATCTTGCACCTACCAGCGATGTATTTTAAAATGCTGTCATTAACTGAATTAGCTCGATCGACAAATCTCTTTGGGCTTTTTGCTGCTTCTTAAACAAAACTCCAGCCAGCAGATAGATGTTTTCCGAATAAAAAGCCATTCCCTGTTCTCTGAGAGTGGCGATCGCGCTTTTCACCTTCGGTTCCGAACTATAATAGCCAAAAGTTAAAGGTGCAATTTCAAAATTCGCAACCGAGTAGCCTCGATCCAAGGCATAATCGATCAAACCCACAGGATTAGAATAGCTAGAAACCATCAGCAACACTTCATCGCAGTCCAAAGATAAAAGTTTCTTAGCAATTGTCGAACCATCACTCCCGCCGTGCAACAGCGGCTGGTAAATCTTATCATCCACCGCCGGCAAGTAAGGCGGATTTGATATGACACAATCAGCCGACTCGTATAAAGGCGAATCAAAAAAAGAGCAATTGTTCACTGTGTATTTTTCGCTCAGTTGATATTCCTTAATTTGAGATTGAGCAATTTTCCAAGCTACATTATTTAGCTCAAATCCCTGTATTGTCCCATCAAAATCACTTCTCAGCAAAGACTTAATAACTGGACTTCCCTCTCCTGAACCAAACTCTACGATAAGTCGAGAATTGTCACTAGCATTTAACACTAAACTTTCCAAGCAGTGCGCGTAAAAATCAGATTCTTCCGGGCAGTGGAATACCTGTTTGAGAGGATGCGATGAAGTGATCATAAATTGTGTAACAAAGTTAACTATTTTAAAATTATCGAACCAGTAATATTCCAGCCATCTGTCGCAAGAGCTATTTAATCAACTTGTGCAATCTATCTCTTCCTATTTTACTTAGTGCGATCGAATAACTATTACTGCAGGCAGATTCTCCAATTAACTAGATTAATCCGATTGACAGATTGCAATTAGAGCGATTGCTGCTGAGATAGTACCTAAGCAAATAATTGTAAATTTTAATAGTATCAGATATGACCTTTTTTAATAATTCAGTTCCGCCTCTGCGCTGGAAACAGCTTAACATCGAGGTGCCGGAGTTAGAAGGGCTTTGGCAGGTTCAGTTTCCCCTTAGCAAAGATCGATTTTATTCACAATTTTATAGTTGTCTCGATCGAACTTGCTTGCTGTGGAGCTTGCTGTTAATACCCATCTTCGGCACAGCACAATTTTTTTCTGTGAGTTGGATGCTGCAAGCCGGTTTGTGGTCAGCGCTCAGCCTCGTAGGTACAGCCGCAATGGTAAGCATGACATACTCTTGGGTCAAAATAGAACGCCTGATTTGGGTGCTTTACGGTTGGGTAATACTAATGTTATTAGGATTGCTGCTGACCGATTTAGCAATTTTTCTCAGTTGGGAAAAAGTGTTGGCGAATCTCTGTCCCCTGTGGTTGGGAATTAGCGTAATAGGGTATTTTGGGACTGGACTTGCAGTGCGATCGCGCGCGCTTTTAGCAGCAAGTTTAGTTCACCTGTTGGGAATTTTGATTTTGCCTTACACGGGCGCTTGGTCTTTCCTATTTACGGGAACCGTAATGGTATTTAGCTTGCTGGTTTTAGCCGAATTGCAATGGGATATGCGCCAGCCGATTAACAGGCTGCATTAACTTGTGTACCACCGCGATTCCAACAGCTATCAACGTCAAGCATTAACCACAAGTGATGAGTACATTGCTAATTAATGACTGATGATATCAGGCACGCTAGAATAACGTCACTGCAATTGGTTGGTAGTGAGGACTCTTCGTTCTCATCAAAAGTTGAGGAAGGAAGCCCTCGCTACACAGCGGATAGGGGTTATGTTAGCGGACACGATATTACTAATGGCTGATAACTAATTGCCACCAGACTGTACAGATTTGCGGGTTTGGTTAGTATCGTCGCCCTTGTGATGCCACGTGCCACCTTCGCCTTTAACATATTCAGATTTTACACTTGTTGGCAGATACCAGCCAGCCATAATATCAAGTAGAGTGCGATCGCCTAAAACCCGATCGCACTCTAATTTTCCTAATTCGAGACTTAGCCTAAATTAATCATTTTTTAACAGACAGGCCTTCGATCGCCCGATCGCCGAAACCAGCAAGTGCGATCGGGCGATCGTATTTCACCGCAGATTTATTCAAACAACACAAAATTAATTAGTCCTCAGTGTCCACAAAAACAGTCACAGCCGCCACAGCGATTAGCATTTCATCATTTTTATCATTCAGAGAGGCGATCGCCCTTCCTGCGACAATCATGCCTCCTTGCTCCACAATCAGAGTTTTGCTGCCAAAAGGCAGCACCGCCAACACCTCCTGTTCCCGCACTTGTTCCGGGTAAGGAACAGCCACCTTAACCTCAACAATCATCTGATTCGGGTCAGTCAAACCCGCCACTTCCCAGACGCCTAAGAGAGCATTGTGGGCGATCGCATTTCGTACAGCCCTTGCACAAGCTACAGTCGGTTCCTGCCCGTGCTGGTCTATACCCATCCCCATCTCAATGATGAAACATTTACGTGCCATAGTTGCCCCTTGGTTGATTTTTATTTTTAGTCGTTAGCGAAGCTTGCAGAAGACGATCGCACTTTTTTTCCAAAACAATTATCTACCCAAATGACCGCATTTTATATTATTTTATCGCTAGATAGAATCACACAATAATTATCTCAGTTAATAAAAAAGCTAACTTTAGACAACCTCCCAACTTATATCTAATCAGTCATTGTCAATCTCAAATCTCAAATCTAAAATCTAAAATCGTATAACTTATGGTAATATAACCAAATTCAGCTTTCCTCGCGGACTGCCAAACTCATCGCCAGCTTGAATCATGGATAGTTTTCTACCAATTGCCTACTTTCAAAACCAATTTCTCCCATTTACCGACGCCAAAATTTCCATAGCCACCCACGCACTGCACTACGGAACCGGAGTCTTAGGCGGGTTGCGGGGAATTCCCGACCCCCAAAATGCCGATCGAATATTGCTATTTAGATTAGACCGCCACTGTCAAAGATTAAGTCAAAGTGCCAGCTTCCTCCACTGCGATTTACCAGCCAGCAAAATCCAACAAATAATTATTGATTTTGTCCAGAAAAACCAACCAACAAAATCATTTTATATCCGCCCTTTTATCTACACATCCAGTTTAGGAATTGCCCCCCGACTGCACAACGTAGAAACCGACTTTTTTGTCTACGGATTAGAACTTTCAGACTATTTGCCCAAAGAAGGAGTCAACTGTAGAATTAGCTCTTGGTACCGCCAAGAAGACCGCAGTTTGCCCTTAAGAGGTAAAATTAGCGGCGCCTACATCACCTCAGCATTAGCCAAAACCGAAGCAGTAGAATCCGGCTTCGACGAAGCAATTATGATGAACACTCAGGGAAAAGTCAGCGAAGCTTCAGGAATGAACATATTTGTCGCCAGAAACGGTAAATTAGTTACTCCCGGTTTCGAGCAAGATATTCTCGAAGGAATTACCAGAGACAGCGTAATCACAATCGCCAGAGACTTAGGAATTGAAGTCATAGAAAGACCCGTTGATAGATCGGAACTGTTGATTGCAGACGAAATTTTCCTCTGCGGAACCGCAGCCAAAATTACGCCAATTAAGCGAGTAGAAAACTATCACTTGCCGAAAGACAGACCCATCACAGAAAAGATTTTGGACAAACTAACCGGGATTATAGAAAATCGCGACAGCAAGTATCAAGACTGGGTATTTCCGATTGATCTTAATTAACCGTTTGTAGTGAGGAGTTCAGTCCTTCTTTTAAGAACTAAATTCCTCACTACAAATCATCAACTGGACTGCGGTGTCCTTACACCCGTCTGCTCTATTTCATCGGCTTAAAAACTTCTATATCGACGCTCCCGAATTAACTACATCGATAATTAAGAAATGCTATGGAAGATCGAGAATTTTACGAACAAGGATTCGACCTCGGTCGCAGGGGGCTGTACGAGGAAGCAGTTGCAGCTTTTACTCAAGCAATAAATCTCAATCCTGACTTTGTAGAAGCTTACATGATTCGTGCTACTGCTCGAAGTGGCACAGGAGATTTACAGGGGGGAATTGAAGATTTTGAGAAAGCTATGGATATCTACAGGGCTAGAGGACAATCGCAAATAGCTGATATGCTTTTAGTCCCCTGGAGTGCGCTGCACAATGAAATTAGGTTTAAGGACTAAAGTCCTTACTACAAACTAAAGTTCACTCACACAAAGCAGCCGCGTGAAATTGAATATGATCCTCGATAAAACTCGCCACAAAATAATAGCTGTGATCGTAACCTTCCTGCATTCTTAAATTCAGCGGCTGTCCCGCTTTTGCACAAGCTTCGGCGAACACTTCCGGCAACAACTGCCCGTCAGCAAGAAACGAATCAGCCGTACCGCAGTCAATCAGAATCGGACGGTTGTATTGCGCTGCAACTACCAATTCGCTAGCATCCCAAGCCCTCCAAATCTCTTTGTCGCTGCCGATGTAGTTTGCAAAAGCTTTTTGTCCCCAAGGGCAGCGCATTGGCGCGGAAATAGGCGCAAAAGCGGAAACTGAAAGATAGCGAGATCCATTTTTCAAAGCGCAAATTAAAGCCCCGTGTCCGCCCATCGAATGACCGAAAATTCCCTGTTTTTCCCGTATCGCTGGAAAATTTTCGGCGATTAAATTCGGCAATTCATCAACCACATAACTGTACATTCGATAGTGAGCATTCCAAGGTGCGGCTGTCGCATCAACATAAAAACCCGCACCACTTCCTAAATCCCAATCGTCATCTTCCCCAGGAATACCAGTATTGCGCGGGCTAGTGTCGGGCGCAACCAGCATTAACCCATATTTTGCGGCAAATTGTTGCGCCCCCGCTTTTGCCATAAAGTTCTCTTCTGTGCAGGTTAAACCTGATAGAAAATACAAAACTGGTACGGGTTTAGATAAAGATTGCGGGGGCTGATAAACTGCGAATTTCATCTCGCTGTTGCAAGCGGAGGATTGATGGCTGTAAAATCCGAGTTGGCCGCCGAAACTTTTCTGTTCTTTGTGCAGTTTTAGGAATTCTGATATCATGTTAATTCTATTTCATTTTTGAATTAGATTTTTTTTAACCGCAGAGGGCGCAGAGGGCGCAGAGGAAGAGGGAAGAGAGAAGAGAGAAACATTTTTGTTCAAAATGTTAAAACTGTGCGAATTGATTCACCTTTGTGCATTAAATCAAAGGCTTCGTTGATTTTGTCGATCGGCATTATCTGAGTTACTAGACTGTCAATATCAATTTTACCGTCCATGTACCAATCCACAATCTTAGGCACGTCAGTTCTGCCTTTTGCGCCACCAAAAGCCGTCCCTTTCCAAACCCGGCCAGTTACTAGCTGAAACGGGCGGGTACTAATTTCTTGACCGGCTCCCGCTACCCCGACAATTACGCTCACGCCCCAACCTTTGTGGCAGCATTCTAAAGCTTGGCGCATCACATTAATGTTGCCGATACATTCAAAACTGTAATCTGCTCCGCCTTTGGTTAAATCTACTAAATAAGGCACTAAATCGCCTTCGACTTCGCGGGGATTGACAAAGTGAGTCATGCCGAATTTTTCCGCCATCTCTCGCTTGTCGGGATTCAAGTCTACGCCGACAATCATGTTAGCTCCCACCATGCGAGCCGCTTGAATTACATTCAAACCCACGCCGCCCAAACCGAAAACTACCACATTAGATCCCGGCTCTACTTTCGCAGTATTAATGACAGCGCCGATGCCAGTTGTTACGCCGCAGCCGATCAAACAAACTTTATCAAAAGGAGCATCTTCGCGAATTTTTGCTACTGCAATTTCCGGCAATACTGTATAATTAGCAAAGGTAGAAGTTCCCATGTAATGGTAAAGTTTCTGTCCGTCTATGGAAAACCTGCTCGTGCCGTCGGGCATCACTCCCTGGCCTTGAGTCAGGCGAATTGCTTGACAGAGATTAGTTTTGCGGCTCAAACAATATTCGCAGTTGCGGCATTCAGGAATGTAGAGAGGAATTACCCGATCGCCCACTTTGACACTCGTGACTCCCGGCCCAACTTCTGCGACAATCCCGGCTCCCTCGTGGCCTAAAATAGCCGGAAACAAGCCTTCTGGATCGGCACCGGAAAGAGTGTAAGCGTCAGTGTGACAAACACCCGTGGCTTTAATTTCCACCAACACCTCTCCAGCCCTCGGCCCATCCAGATCCACCGTTTCAATGCTCAAAGGTTTGCCGGCACTGCGAGCAACTGCTGCTTTTACTTTCATGCTTTCTCCCTGCGATCGATTTGTCAATTCACCAGTCAATATGTATTGTATTACTTAACGTCAAAATTGGAGCAAATCTATGACAAAATTAATTGTAATTACCGGAGTCAGTCGCGGTCTAGGTCTTGCCATGACCGAAAAGTTTATTGAATTGGGACATACAGTTGTGGGATGCGCCCGTTCTTCCGAAGCGGTGGAAAAACTCCACCAAAAATATAGTGCGCCCCACCATTTTACTTGTTTGGATGTCGCCAACGACGATCGAGTAAAAGCTTGGGCAACAGAAATGCTGGCAAAAAATGCTCCCCCAGATTTGCTAATTAATAATGCAGGCGTAGCTAATCATCTCGCGCCTCTTTGGAATATCAGCAACGAAGAATTTTCCCAGGTAATTGATGTTAACATTAAAGGTACAGCTAATGTAATTCGTCACTTTGTCCCGGCAATGATTGCTCAAAAAAGTGGCATAATTGTCAACTTTAGTTCTGGTTGGGGAAGGTCAACTTCGCCGGAAGTCGCGCCCTATTGCGCTTCCAAATGGGCAATAGAAGGACTTACGCGATCGCTCGCTCAAGAATTGCCCGCAGGTATGGCAGCAGTTCCATTGAATCCGGGGATAATTCACACCGATATGCTAGACATTTGTTTCGGAGAAGATGCGGCAAATTACCCATCAGTCAAAGCATGGGTGCAAAAAGCAGTTCCTTTCTTACTAAAACTAAAAGCTTCAGATAACGGAATGCCGCTGACTGTTCCTGGATAATACAACAACCCTTACAGGATTTGCGAACATCTCTCCTTTCTTCTCCTCTGTGCCCTCTGCGCTCTCTGCGGTTCATAAAAAAAATCAAAAATGAAATAAAATTGCTATATTCCCAAATCACAACTCTTTCCCCAAATAGCCACTGTGAACTTGCCGCTAACCTCCCCCTCGCAAACCGAAACCCGCAAAGCAGACCACCTGCGGATTTGCCTCGAAGAAGACGTACAATTTCGCGAAACTACCAGCGGCCTCGAACGCTACCGTTTTGAACACTGCTGTTTGCCAGAACTCGATCGCACCGAAATCGATTTAACCTCCACATTTCTCGGCAAAAAACTAGCCGTTCCCCTGCTAATTTCCTCAATGACCGGCGGCACAGAATTAGCCCAGACAATCAATTATCGCCTCGCCGATGTCGCGCAAGAATACAAACTAGCAATGGGAGTCGGTTCCCAGCGAATTGTTGTAGAAAATCCTCAACTCGCTCCTACATTTGCCGTCCGCCGCCGCGCTCCAGATATTCTGTTATTTGCAAATATCGGAGCCGTTCAATTAAACTACAATTACGGTTTGGAACAGTGCCAAAAAATCATTGATATTCTCGAAGCAGATGCCCTAATTTTGCACCTCAATCCGCTGCAAGAATGCGTTCAAACCGAAGGCGATACTAACTTTAAAGGACTGCTCGATAAAATTGCCAAATTGTGCGATAAATTACCAGTACCAGTTATTGCTAAAGAAGTCGGGAACGGTATTTCAGGAAAGATGGCAAAGAAATTGCTCGCCGCCGGGGTAGGTGCGATCGACATTGCCGGGGCCGGAGGCACTTCTTGGGCGAAAATAGAAGGAGAGCGAGCTAAAGATAGCAAGCAGCGCAGGTTGGGCGCAACCTTTGCCGACTGGGGAATACCGACAGCCGAGTGCATTGTCAGCACCCGCGCCGCAGCGCCGGATGTTCCCCTGATTGCCTCTGGAGGATTGCAGAATGGGTTGGATGCAGCGAAAGCCCTTGCCCTGGGCGCGGATATTGCGGGACTGGCGCGGCCGTTTCTACAAGCAGCAGCGGAATCGGAATCAGCCGCAGGCGTTCTAGCTGAGGCTTTAATTGCAGAAATCGCTACCGTGATGTTCTGTACGGGCTGCGCTAATTTGGATGAGCTAAAACAATCTGGGGTTTTGGAAAGGTTAAGATAAAAGTTAGTCAGCAGTCAAAAGTCATTAGCTAATAACTACGACAGAGGATAATTGCTAAATTCTACTTGCAGTAATTAATAATATCGTTTCCGCTGGCATCGGAAAAATATCATTCCGCTTGCAGTGCGATCGTCCCGCACGCTCGGTATTATTCCGCTGTAACCGGATTTGATATAACTAATAACTAATGACTAATGACTAATGACTAATGACTAATTACCAATTACACACGATCTAATGAAAGATTTCCTAAAATATACCTGTGCAAGTTTACTGGGAACCTTCCTAGGATTGTTGCTGCTGGGCAGCATCGGATTGGGGGGACTGGTACTGCTAATTGCTATGGCAGCATCGTCGTCTAAAGATTCAGGCCCGCAAGTTAAAGATAAGTCGGTATTGGTATTAGACCTTTCTTTAAATATTACTGACAGCAAACCGAGCCGCAGCACTAGCGCGGCGATTGAAGAAGTTCTTTCGGAAGATTCCGGCGATACAGTGACGCTGCGGACTGTTTTAGACACGATCGAATCTGCGAAAAAAGACCCGAAAATCGTTGGCCTTTATCTCGAAGGCAGCTCAAATTCGAGCAGCAGCGGGTTTGCCAATCTCAAAGAAGTTCGATCGGCCTTGCAGCGTTTCCGAGATGCCAAAAAACCCATTTTTGCTTACCAGATGGACTGGAACGAGCGAGATTATTACCTCGGTTCCGTTGCTAATACAATTGCCGTCAATCCTTACGGCGCTTTGGAAATCAACGGTTTTAGCAGTCAGGCAATGTTTTTCACTGGTGCTTTGGAAAAATACGGCGTGGGAGTGCAAGTCACTCGCGTCGGCAAATACAAGTCAGCCGTTGAACCGTTTTTGCTGACAAAAATGAGTCCCGAAAATCGCCAGCAAACTCAAAAGTTGCTCGGAGATATGTGGGGAGAATACCTGAAAACTGTCGCCCCGAGTCGCAAAGTGACCGTTGGGCAACTGCAAGCGCTTGCAGATAAGGGCGGAATTTTGATGGCTGACGAAGCTCTCAAAAACAAGTTAGTTGATAAAGTTGTATACTTTGACGAAATATCGACAGAACTCAAAAAACTCACAGGAACCGATCGCGAAAACAAATCTTTCAAGCAAATTAGTTTGAAAAACTACGCGAGAGTAGCTGAGAATAAAAACTCAACTCGCGCTGACAAGAAAAACCAAGTTGCTATACTTTACGCTGAAGGAGAAATTGTAGACGGCGAAGGGGGCCCGACTCAAGTAGGAGGCGATCGCATCGCTCAAGCAATGCGGAAAATCCGACAAGATGATGACGTAAAAGCCGTAGTTTTGCGCGTCAACAGTCCCGGAGGCAGCGCGACGGCGGCCGAAGTAATTGCACGCGAAGTCATGCTGACGGGGAAAAAGAAACCAGTTATTGTTTCAATGGGCAATTTAGCGGCATCCGGCGGCTATTGGATTTCGATGGGTTCCAACCGCATTTTTGCCGAACCGAATACGATTACCGGTTCGATAGGCGTTTTTGGAATGCGGTTCAACGCCGAAAAGTTGGCTGCTAACAACGGCCTGACTTGGGACGTGGTGAAAACCGCCCGCTTTGCAGATATTAACACGGTTTCCCGCCCGAAAAATCCTCAAGAACTGGAGAATATTCAGAGGAGAGTCGATAGCATTTACGATCGATTTATTACTAAAGTCGCCGACTCCCGCAAACTGCCGAAAAACAAGGTACAAGAAATTGCTCAAGGCAGGGTGTGGTCTGGTACGGCCGCGAAACAGTTGGGTTTAGTCGATGAAATTGGCGGTCTTGAAGATGCTGTCAGAGAGGCTGCGAAGCAAGCTAAACTCGGCGACGATTGGAAGTTGGAAGAATATCCAAAACGCCGCACTTTGGAGGAGCGAATTTTGGAAAGAATTTCCGGCGTTCGCGTTTTGAAACCAGCCGCCAAACTCGACCCGCTAACGGCGGAATTTAAGAAAATGCAAGATGAATTGGCTGCGATTGAGTCGATGAACGACCCGCAGGGGGTTTATGTTCGCTTGCCTTTCAATTTGCGGATTGATTAATTAATACCAAATCCGGGATTTTTACCCCTTTATTCTTAGTCCCCCTCTGTTGAGACGAAAGTTTTGCTCTTGAACCGTTGCAAGCGCTGAGTCTGATAGGGGTTTTTAACCCGGGCATGGTAAAAGTAGGCTGACCAAGAATTTCAAAGGTGGTACAGCCCCCGGATTTATCCGTGGAATCAACCCAAAATCGAAAATCGAAAATCACTTATTGCCCCCGCATTTATCCGTGGGGTCGCCTCTAAAATCTAAAATCTAAAATCTAAAATCGATTGACGCACCTACAAACAACTGAAAAACCCGGTTTCTTCAAGAAACCGGGTTTATGAATACCCTAAAAGTCGATCGACAGGGAATTGGCAATATTTGTTATGCAGCACGCTGAGTTAACAATCCCCAGATGAAAAGTAGAACGAGCGCGCCTACGACTGCAAAAGCTATGCTGGGTAGAGTCAATGCTCCGAATGATGCTCCCCCGCTCGTCCCCAGTAAGACTTGACCTAGATAACCTCCCACTAGGGCGCCCAAAATTCCTAAACCTGTTGTTGCCAGAAAGCCACCGCCTTGAGTTCCCGGATAAATGGCTTTGGCTAGCGCACCGGCAATCAATCCTAAAACGATCCAAGCAATAATTCCCATTTCTCTTTCTCCTGAATACTTAAACTTTTCTTGTGCCTTGTCTTATGTTCTTAGAATAACAACCCCTATCCCGCCCTTACCTCTACCGCAGGGAGGAACCGAAAGTGGTAGGATTTCTCATGAATAGTCACAGTTTGAGGCTTTTTAATATCTCAAAAGACTTAACCCACTTTTTCGAGGGAAGAAAGGTACTTATGCTCAAAGCAAAAGGGAAATAGGAGAATCTTTTCTGGGACTTTTTGTGTTTTGGCGGTTAAAAAAATTACAATAATTCTGTGAAATGAGGAAAGTTTGCGCCCGATGGATCTGACTCTGTGCATGATTGTGAAGAATGAAGAGGCAACACTGTCGCGGACTTTGGACAGCGTTAAGGGTGTTGTTGACGAAATGGTGGTGGTGGATACGGGATCGGGCGATCGCACCCGTGAAATTGCCCGACAATCCGGGGCGAGGGTTTATGACTTTGAATGGTGCGACGACTTCGCAGCGGCGCGCAACGAGTGTCTCAAGCACGCCCAGGGCGACTGGATTTTGGTATTAGATGCCGATGAGGTTTTGGTACCGGAGATTCTACCTCAAATAAAGCCGGCAATTGCGAGCGATCGGCTGCTGCTAATCAATCTCATCCGTCAAGAAATCGGTGCCTCTCAATCTCCCTATTCCCTGGTGTCGCGCTTGTTTCGCAATCGCCTCGATATCCGCTTTTCTCGCCCTTACCACGCAATGGTAGACGACAGCGTGGCTGAGATTTTGCAGAGGGAACCAAATTGGAAAATAGCTTCTCTCCCTGATGTGGCGATTTGGCACTCTGGTTATCAAAAAGATGCGATCGCCGCCAAAAGTAAATTCCAAAAAGCTCAAGCAGCAATGGAACGGTATATCGCTTATTATCCAAACGATGCTTATGCTTGTAGCAAATTAGGCGCTTTGTATGTAGAAAGCGGGCAAATCGCGCGGGGAATTAATTTATTAACTAAAGGCTTGACTGCTGCGGCAATTAATGATTCTATTCTTTACGAACTCAACTATCATTTGGGAATTGCATATCGCCAGCAGCAGCAATTTGTTAAAGCAAAAGAACACTATCAAGCGGCAATTAATACAGATGTGTTCCCCGCGCTCAAGTTGGGCGCTTACAATAATTTGGGCAATTTGCTCAAAGATGAAGGAGATTTAAAATCTGCTGAAAAAGCTTACAAAGCAGCTTTAAAAATTGACCCAAATTTTGGAGTAGGTCACTACAATTTGGGATTGACGCTGAAGGCCGCCGGAAATTTAGCAGATGCGATCGCCTATTACCGACAAGCCATTAAAATCAATCCCGAACACGCCGAAGCTCATCAAAACTTGGCAGTAGCCTTGCTGAAAATTGGCAAGATGCCAGAAAGTTTAGCAGAATTCAAAAGAGCGATCGCCCTTCACGAACAGCGCCGCCCCTTTGAAGCAGAACGCCTGCGCCGGGGACTGCAAGAAATGGGTTTAATGTAACTGACATCTTGCACCCTCCGTCAAAAACCTGTAGGGGCGGGTTCACCAATAGCTTTAAAGGATACCCAAAGACGAAAAAACCCGCCCCCACCCACCCCGCGCTCAAGTTTTTTATTGACAGTTGTGCAAGATATAAGATGTAAGAAATAAAATCAAGAAATTATCTCTACTTTGCCGCTATCCAAATCGTAGCGGCCCCCAACAACTTTAAGCTTGCCCCCTTTGACTGCTTCCGCTAAAATAGGCGACGAGGATTGTAACTTATTTACATTCATTTTCACATTAGCTCTGACTGCGTTATCCCACGCATCGCCTGTTTGACCTTTAGTCGAATCAACTGCCGGTTTAATCGCCGCCACCAAAGTGCTAATGTGACCCGGCACAGCTTTACCATCTAAAGCTGCTTTGACAGCACCGCAGCGTTCGTGACCCAGAATTACTAATAGTGGCACGCCTAATTCTAAGGTGGCATATTCTATATTCCCGAGAACCACATCGTCGAGAAAATTGCCAGCTACTCGAATATCAAATAAATCCCCCAATCCTTGGTCGAAAATAATTTCGGGAGCAACGCGCGAATCAGAACAAGCCAGGATGGTTGCAAACGGATGTTGACCCTGTGCTACTTCTACCACTCGCGATCGAGCTTGGTCGGGAAATGTCCGTTTTTGCTCAATGTAGCGTTCATTACCCTCCATTAATTTCTTAAGAGCACTGTTAGGAGTAATGTCAGTAGGAGTAAGGTCAGAGATTGCCTCTGCCTTTGCTGCTTCGGCTTGTAAAAACGCAGGTGCCAAGCTTGCCGCTAGCATTCCTGTACCAGCCCTCAGCATTAAATTCCGTCGCGAAATCATGCTTCTACTTCCGCTTTCAGTCATTGCTTAAAACTCGGTTCAATTTTTTTTCTATTTTATACCATAATATCTACTACAAGCTCAGCCAGACTTGTTTGATTTTTCTTTACAAGCAGCTCCCGCAAAATTTAAACTTCAAAAAAGTTAGCCCTTTTTATTTTATATTTTATTTCATAAAGCTAACTGCGGTCATCCTTCTGCCGACAGGGATGCTATAATGTATCTAAAACGACAATTAATTATCAATGGCTCGAAATGTCCTACGTCGCCAGCATTCATATCTATCCGGTAAAGTCCCTTGACGGCATAGCAGTCAGTCAAGCAACTATTCTAGCCAGCGGAGCTCTAGAAGGCGATCGCTCTTTTGCAATCTGCGATGCAGCCGGAGAATTGGTTCACACTAAGCACAACAGCGGAGTCTGTTTTCTACGCTTATCCTTTGACATAAAAAAGAGAATTGCCGGCCTAAAAATTCAAGGCACCGAACAAGAAATATTTTTTCATGTAGATAGAGAACGCTTGGGAATAGAATATTGGTTGAGCAGCTACTTCGGTTTTCCCGTCAAGTTACTTGAAAACTTGCTGACAGGCTTTCCCGACAATACCGCTGCACCAGGGCCAAGCATTATCAGTACCGAAACAATTGCCGAAGTAGCATCTTGGTTTCCGAGAGTTTGTGTTAATGAGATGCGCCATCGCTTGCGAGCTAATATTGAAATAGGAGATGTCCCGGCTTTTTGGGAAGACCAACTTTTACCACAAGCCGATGAAATTGTGAGGTTTAAAATAGGGACAGTAATATTTGAAGCTATTAATCCCGGTCAGCCATGTATCCTATCTACGCGCAATTATGGGGGGAAAGCAGGCGAGCAAAATTTTAAAAATATACTAACAGCCAAGCAGAAGGAAATCATGCCTGACTTTGTAAAAAAAGGGCATTTAAATCACTTTAGTCGGCTGATAGTTAACACGCGAATCGCATCGCAAGCAGCAGAAAAAATATTACATATAGGAGACGAAGTTCAAATTATCACTGTCAGCAACTCCCTATTTAATACCATTTCTGATTAGTTGTAGGTTACGAGTCTGCTCGATCCGGTGGCAACTCCAAAGTAAGTTGACCTAAAACACCAGTTCTAAAATCGTTTAACATCTGCCGCGCCGTTCGTTCGACATCTCCTTTATACCTTTCTTTTGCTACCTCGTGCAGATAATCTTCACCATTACTAGAGGCTGCATCTAATTTATACCTGGATTTGAAACCAGATAGTGATATCAACGTGTCATCAGCCGCCTCCAGCCCTTGAAGCAAATCTACCATCGCTGCTGCTACTACCTGATTGTCGTAAGCGGCTTCGCCAATATCTTCGCAAATAGCTAATTTTAGGGCATTTTCTGGATTGTTAATTCTGCTTGGGATCACTCCGGGGGCGTCTAATAATTCAATTTCGTCAGAAATACGAACCCATCGCAGCGATTTAGTTACTCCAGCTTTGCGGGCACTATCTACCACTCTCCGCCCTAACAGCCGATTAATTAAAGCAGATTTTCCCACATTGGGAAATCCCATCACCACTGCCCTGACTGGACGGGGCAGCATACCTCGATCGAACCTTCTTTTATTTAGCTGCACCCCAGCATTCTGCACGGCATCCGCCACAGCGTCTACTCCGTGACCGTGCTCGGCATTAGTAAAATACGCAGTTTCCCCCTGGGCCTCAAACCATGTCTCCCACGCCTCGCGCGATCGAGGTGTAATCATATCCATGCGGTTGACGACCAATACTCGCGCCTTACCGCCCACCCAACTCGGCATTTGGGGGTGATAAGTAGCCAATGGAATGCGGGCATCTCGGACTTCGAGCACCACATCTACCCGCTTTAGCTGTTCTTTTAATGCCCGTTCAGCTTTGGCAATGTGACCGGGATACCATTGAATTTTCATTAGTTATTAGTCAGCAGTTATTAGTCAGCAGTTATTAGTCAGCAGTTATTAGTCAGCAGTCATTAGTCAGCAGTCATTAGTCAGCAGTCATTAGTCAGCAGTCAGGGCGGGTTTACGCATACCCTGGATTTACATAATAGATACGGGTGAACCCGCCCCTACAGAATCTACGTTTATTTAGTCGGACACGATATAACACGTGACTAATGACTAATCACTAATGACTAATAACTAATGACTCATAACTAAGGCACAATCAAAACTGCACAAGGAGACAGATTGATCACCCGATTGGTAACGCTGTCAGACGCCCCATCGTCGGTTAAACCCATCCCCCGACAGCCCATCACAATCAAATCGGCCCCAATTTCGTCAGCCACATCGCAAATCGTGAAAGCAGGTTTGCCTTCCCGTTCGATGATTTCAGCTTCAATTCCCTGCTGGGAAAACATCGATTGAGCCTCAGAAAGAAGCTTGGCGACTGCTTCGGGGGAAGTCATCACCTCTGACGGTGGGGCGTCGCCCTCCTCGGCGGGGGGTTCGACTACCGACAGAATAACTAAACGAGCACCGTAGGTTTTCACAATATTGACAACCTTTTCGGCAGCTTCGCGGGCTTCTCGGCTTTGATCTACAGGAAATAAGACTGTCTTGAACATACTGCACATCTCCGGGACACGGACTCCGATAAAATGTTTAGGTTAAGCCAATCAGTGCCGTTTGTTCCATCTTCCGTTTTTTCTACGGGCGCGGTTGAATGCGTCCGAGGCCGGGGTGCAAGTTACCAGTGCCGCCATTTCAACGGAATTCGACAAAAACACACATATTAGGAGGTTAATCCTGTGACAAAAAAAACTGTAGCAAATTTATCGGCATCGGACTTATCGGGCAAACGGGTATTGGTGCGGGCGGACTTTAACGTGCCGCTCGACAACGGCAATATCACCGATGATACTCGCATCCGGGCTGCTCTGCCGACAATTCAAGATTTAGCGTCCAAGGGTGCTAAGGTGATTTTGTGCAGCCACTTCGGCCGTCCCAAGGGTGTGACGGAGAAGTTGCGCTTGACGCCGGTTGCTGTGCGCCTGTCGGAATTGTTGGGCAAAGAGGTCAAAAAGACTGACGACTGCATCGGTGATGAAGTCGCTGCTACAGTCGCCGCGATGCAAGATGGCGATGTGCTGTTGCTAGAAAATGTCCGCTTCTACCCAGAGGAGGAGGCAAACGACCCGGAATTTGCTAAGAAGTTAGCTTCTGTGGCCGATTTGTATGTCAATGATGCTTTTGGTACGGCTCACCGGGCTCACGCTTCTACTGAGGGTGTTACTAAGTATCTGAGTCCTTCTGTGGCTGGGTTTTTGATGGAGAAGGAACTGCAATATCTCGGCAGTGCGATCGACAATCCGCAACGTCCTTTAGCTGCTATAATCGGCGGTTCTAAGGTTTCCAGCAAGATTGGAGTCATTGAAAAACTGCTCGAAAAGTGCGACAAACTGCTCTTGGGCGGTGGCATGGTTTTCACCTTCTACAAAGCTCGCGGCTTGAACGTGGGCAAGTCTTTGGTGGAAGATGACAAGCTTGAACTGGCTAAGTCTTTGGAAGCTAAGGCGAAGGAACGGGGAGTTGCTTTTCTGTTACCTACTGATGTGGTAGTTGCTGACAAGTTTGCTGCTGATGCTAACACTCAAACTGTTCCTGTTGAAAGCATCCCTGACGGTTGGATGGGTTTGGATATCGGCCCGGATTCAGTAAAAACTTTCCAAGAAGCTTTGGCAGATTGCAAAACTGTAATCTGGAACGGGCCGATGGGCGTGTTTGAGATGGAGAAGTTTGCTGTAGGAACTGAAGGTATTGCTCATTCTTTGGCTGGACTTACTAAAACTGGTACTACCACAATTATCGGTGGTGGTGACTCGGTGGCGGCTGTGGAACAGTTGAATTTGGGCGAACAAATGAGCCACATTTCTACTGGTGGCGGTGCTAGTTTGGAGCTGCTCGAAGGTAAGGAATTGCCTGGTGTTGCTGCTTTGGATGAAGCTTAATTAAGTTAAGTAGGGCGGGCTTGGCCCGCCTTGCTGGAAGCAGGTGTAAATCCTTGGCTGCGAATCATTTTTTTGAATATTTACCGCAGAGGGCGCAGAGAACGCAGAGCAAGAGAAAAGAGAGAAGGATATCGGTTTAAAGTCTATAGTTTGCTAGTATAATTTTTTTGAAGTAGCAGTGAGGTTTGTTTGTGAAACTTAAACTATTGGCAACTGTAACGGCAAGTTTAGCTTTGTTTGGGCTGGCAGCTCCCGTTCAAGCTCAAAATCGAGATCGTGTTAGGCAATTGCTGGAAACTAAAGAGTGCGAAGGCTGTGACTTGAGAAATGCTGATTTGTTTAAGGCTAGCTTGTACAGAGCTAATTTAAGAGGAGCGGATTTAAGCGGAGCAAATCTCTATGAAGCTAATTTGCTAGAAGCGGATTTAAGGGGTGCTAATTTGGCAAATGCTAACTTAGTTAATGCCGAGATGTACGGGGCTGACTTGGATGGTGCTAATCTGCGAAATGCGGATTTGTCTAATGCTTTTTTGGGGCGAGCGAATCTGACGAGTGCGGATTTGCGCGGTGCTAAACTTTTTAATGCGAATCTGGGTGAAGCTTATCTGCTGCAAGCTAATTTGTCGAATGCCGATTTGAGGCGCTCGCTGCTGTTTAGAGTTAATTTGAATCGTGCGAATTTAAGCGGAGCGGATATGTCTTTTGCGGATGTGCGCGATACTAATTTGCAGAATGCTATTTTGTCAAATACTCGGCTTCCTCGGGCTCAATTGACCGGGACAAATATTGATGGGGCGAATAACGTGCGGCAGGCTGATTTGGAACGTGCCAACTTGCGAGGTACGAATTTGGGGCCGGGGGTTTGCGCGATAACTAATTATCCTTATTGTGTTTTGAATGTGGAATAATCGGCCTGCTGAGTGCGTCAGCATCAATTTTTTGGGCAGCTACGGGAGTTTTTGATTCCGACCAAAAACGGATAGAAGCCGGCGACTTAAGTCGTGGAAATATCTAAATTTTAGACTAAAGTTCCAGCTCCCAGATGAATCTGTGGAGTAAATCTAAAATCTAAAATCTAAAATCTCCTGGCTGGCGCACCCTAGGTTGAACTCCGAGCTAAGTTTGAGGTGGTTTGTATCCTCTTTCGAGGGCAAATCTCACAAGCTGGGCACGATTTTCTAGCTGTAATTTGCTGAAAATGCTGCCTAAATGAGCTTGCACAGTCCGGGGGCTAATAAACAGCCGATCGCTAATTTGTTTGTTAGTATAACCCTGGATAACCTCCCAAAAAACTCTTTCCTCGGCTGGTGTTAAAGGCAAAGGTGCAGGTGCTGGCAATACTGCCACAAATTGTGGTTCCACCGCCCTACCGCTAGAAGTTTGCAGCAGTCGGACAATTTCTGCGTGAATGCGGTGAGAGCGCTCTAACTGCGCTTTTACCTTGGCTAAGATTTCTTCAGACTGAAAAGGTTTTACCAGATAATCGTCACCGCCGATCGCATGACCTTCAACTTTTGACTCCAACTCGCCTTGACCAGACAAAAATATAAAGGGGACTAACTGTCCCAAACGGGTAGTTCGCAAACGGCGACAAAACTCAAACCCGTCCATTTCCGGCATCATGACATCTGAAATTACCAAATCTGGGGGGGCATTTTCAAAAATCGAGAGCGCCTCAACCCCTGAATTAGCGCATTCCACCCGATATCCTTGACTTTCCAGGTACATTGCTAAGACTGTTTGACAGTCTGTTTCGTCGTCCACCACTAATATTCTTTCCATGACAGGCTTGCACCAATTCCAGTTGGACAGTTTTTGAAACTGCCAGTCCCAAAGTAGGAACTTAAATGAGTTTACCTGCTGCAACTTGATAAAGGCTCGCAATTTCAACACGCCACACTTTCTCAAATCGTCCGATTAGGGGCGCCTAGCGCATAAAAGGGGAAGCAGTAGAGCAATATGGGGAACAATATCCTTCTGTGATTCGCCTATCATCAAAAGCTACAACTTTTTATGAGGTAGCGTCAACTTTTCTGCAGAAAATAGAAGGTAAAAGAAAGAATTTTATCCTATAAAACTGAAATGTTGGTGACACTTAGACTATTCCTAGACCCGACATTGAAAGGTTTTTAGATTTTTCGGGTTCGGACACAGGTACAAAAGGGACAATGCGACCAGGTGCTGCTGGGGGCGGCGCGAACAAACTCGGGGCGGCAACCAACATACTTTCAATTATCGCTGCTGGTTCGGGGCGACTGAACAGATACCCCTGCATGATATCGCACTGATGTTGTTTCAAAAAATCTCGTTCTGCTTCTGTTTCCACTCCCTCAGCAATTACAGTCATATTCAAACTGTGACCCAGTAAAATTACTGCTGTAGTAATAGCAGCATTTTGAGTATCTTCGTTGGCATTACGGACGAAAATTCGATCGATCTTTAAACTGTCAAAAGCAAATTGCTTGAGATATCCTAAAGTAGCGTAACCGGTGCCGAAGTCGTCAATAGCAATCCGAATTCCTAGAGCTTTTAGTTGGTTTAAAGTAGCGCCTGCTACTGTCGCATTTTCCACCAAAGCGCTTTCGGTCATTTCTAATTCTAGATTAGCAGGTTCCAAGCCTGTAGTTTCCAATATTTGGACGATTCGCGCCTTGAGTTCCGGGTCGGACAACTGTCGGGCCGACAAGTTTACTGATATTGTAAAGGGCGAAAACCCTGCGGCCAGCCAACTAGCGGCTTGAGCGCAAGCTGAAAGCAGTACCCACTCGCCAATCTGAATAATTAAACCTGTTTCTTCTGCTAAGGGAATAAATTCGCATGGAGAAATTATACCTCGATCGGGATTTTGCCAGCGCACTAAAGCTTCGGCGCCGATAACTTGGCCGGTAGCTATATTCACTTGTGGCTGATAGTATACCTGAAACTCACCTTGTGCTAAAGCGTGGCGCAGCAAAGCTTCGAGAGCAAACTTTTCAGGAGAGAGAGTCGTAACCTTGGTGGAGTCGTTAACTAAATCTTTGAGTCTGGCTTCTGCTTGGTGAAGCGCGACTGTCAGCGGTTGAGTAATAGTTTGCCGTTTCAAGATGCGAGAAGCAATGGCCCCCAGCAATTCAGCCTTGGTAAACGGCTTTGTCAGGTAATCGTCTGCGCCCAAATCCATCCCCCGACGAAAATCGGTTTTGTCACTTTGAGCCGTGAGGAAAATAAATGGAATTGTTGCAGCTAGGGAGTTTTGCCGCAGAGTCCGCAACACGTCATAACCGTCGAGTTCCGGCATCTGCACGTCGCACAAAATTAAATCCGGTATCTCCGAAAGTGCCATCTGCACCCCAACTCGACCGTTCTCGGCGGCAATGACCCGGTAGCTGTGAGATTCCAGGAGTTGCAGAAGAGTTTCCCGGATTAATTCGTCGTCTTCAATCACCAAAATTTTGAGCATGATACTTAGATAACAGATGGCACTATATATCTGAACCTGACTAACTCTAGCATACTCAAACTAGCAAATTAATGATTCAGCTAATTAGCCAATAAACCATTAGCCAAATGGCTGAATATTTCCCCTCGGTTGTTAAGTCACAATCAAATAACTGCCCAAATTGGCAAGATTTCGAGTTCTTTCAAGAGCAGAAAAATGCTGCGCCCGACTCGTTTGATGAAGTTTTATTACAAAACACCAGGTGTTTCTCACAAAAAAAATTAGCCAACAGTTTCAGTGCCGGGATGGCGGAAATTACTCAAGCTATCACTTATATGATGTCCGGTTAATTGTTCATAATTAGTCCGTGTTTGTACTGAAAAATAGACTTTTATCTCCAGGCATGAATCAGGATGCAGCATCCTGATTCATCCAAAAAAAGATACTTGCTTTCAGACAACAGTCGTGGAGAGAGAAAAATTTTAGATTAAGGTTCAATCTCCCAGATTCATCTGTGAAGTAAATCTCACATCTAAAATCGACTAACGGAGAACTTAATTATGGTTCTCTAACCCGAAATCCTATGATGCGCTGCCTTAATTCACAGGCTTAGGATCGTGGATTAAATAATTTGCCTTTTTTCTTGTGGGATGGGCGTCGGGCCCGTCCACTCATGACGGGCCCGACGCCCATCCCACAACAGTCATCAAGAGTGTAAGTTATTTAATTCTCATTCCTTAGTGGAATTCGCGCAAAACTTGGAATCTACAATTGCAGAAGTGATACTGACAGCGTGCATGGATGATGACGGAATTATCATGTCATGCGGAACTACCACGGTCTTTTTACAAACCAGCTCGCTACTGCCTACAGAGGCAAAGTTCCAAGCATAAAATTCGGGATTGCTGACTGTCGCATTGGCCGGATGTAAACCTAGTGCAGTCACTAATACTAATCCCAAAGTCACTAAAGCTACGATCGCGAATCTCAGCATATTCTTTGTTTGAACCCGACAACTTATCTGATTGGTATTACCTTATTATTGCCTGGGTTGATAGAGAGCGTCAATCGATTTTAGATTTTAGATTTTAGATGTTAGATTTTAGAGGCGACCCCACGGATCAATTCGGGGGCTCCTCGATCGGATACAGGTGTTTTATTTCTGGACGGATGAATCCGGGAGCTTGTATCCTGGATGCTCGATCGTCAATAGCAGTTATTCCGCCGTCAGGTTCAACTCGTAAGCGATCGGCTCAGATGCTTGAGAAACTACCACAAATTCATAAAAACCAGCATCATCCAGCAATCCCGACCAACTAAGTCCCTCTGCATCTTCCAGCAAAGCTCGCGCGCCCTTTGTCCGCCCCGGAGTATAAATTGACAGTAGGGTAGATTTGCGCGGTGCTTGCAAATTCACGCGCAAAGTTTGATTTTGAGCCAATCTGGCAATGTAAGCTTTTCCTTCTCCGGGTTTGAGATTGCCTGTGAGGCTTTTGCTCTTCGATAGGCGGTCAAATTCAACGCTTTCGACAGTTGCTCCAGCTTGTAAGGCTTCGAGTTCGTCGGCGGTAATTGCTTGCCAAATTTGTCCGATCGGCAAACCGATGAGATTGCGATCGCGCGGCTGTTGTGGAAACCAATAAAAGAACCTAGCATCAGCCAAATCGTACAAAGCCCGACTGCTCAAATTCAGCTTGTTAACCTCTGTTTTCCAGCGATCGATATCGGCGGTGTCATAACTGCCCAACCGTGCTCTAGCGTCGCTGCTGAGATTTTCCAGCTTATCGAGCAACTCGTCGCCGATTTTCTGCCACCTTTCGCGCCACTGGCGATCGTCCTCGCCTTCTTTTAACAATCGTCCCCCCAATTCCGGGTATTTGGCATAGAAAGTCTCGTCCACAAGGTTGACGTAACCGCTATAGAATCGATCGTCAATTTTGAGCTTGACAAAGCGATCTTGCAAAGCATCTTCTTGCTGCTGCTTCGGGTTTGGAGACTGGGGAACTTTCTGTACTTTTGATTGCAGATTTAACAAAGAATTGCCCGCAAACCAGCCAACTCCCCCCATACTTAAGAGCACCGCCACCACAAACAAAACCATTTTCCAAGCAGGCATTTTTTGCTGATTGCCAATAGCAGCAATTCGCACCGGAGTTCCCGGCAGTTTTGGCGCGGGTGCGGGCACGGGTATAGGCGAGAAATCCGGCGGCTGCGTCATCCCAAAATCCGGGGCTGCTGGCAAAGGCGGCTGTAAAGGCGGATTGCCAGAGAGAGCGAGCATTACCTCGCGAGCCGAGGAGTAACGCTGGCTCGGCTGCTGAGCAAGCATTTTATCCAGCACCAGGGACAAATTCGGAGACAGAGAACATTCCGATCGCCAATTCCAATTCAGGGTATGGCTGTCGAGCAACTGATGCGGTTCCTTCCCAGTCAGCAACACTAAAACCGTGGCCGCCAGAGCGTACAAATCGCTGTGGGGAGAGACGATTCCCATCTGCATCTGTTCGACGGGAGCATAGCCGAGCTTGCCGATGCGAGTCGCGGGGGCGAGAGTGCCGTTAGCCTCAGCGAACAGAGACTCTACGGTGGCGGCGACTTGTTTTACTCCGCCGAAGTCGATCAGCACGGGCATCCCGTCAGAACTCCGCAGAATCAGGTTGTCCGGGGAGATGTCGCGGTGAAGCACTCCTAGAGAGTGAATGTATTCGAGCAGGGGCAAAATCTGCAGCAGCAATTGATTGATTTCTGCTTCTATAAACCGCAAACCCTGACGCTTGCGGGCGTCGAGCAAAAAGCGGTAGGTTTGGCCGGGCACGTAGTCTTGGACGAGAAATAGGTAGCCTCGATCGCTGATACTGACGCGGAAGAGTTCGCGAAAGCGGGGGATTTGATTGTGTTGCAGCTTGTAGAGCACTCCCGCTTCCCGCTCGAACAGTTCCTCGGATTTTTGTAAAGCGTAACTTCCATGTACTTGGGGCGCAAATTCTTTTAAAACGCAGGGTTCGTTAAATCGGTGGGCGTCTTCAGCGAGGTAGGTGCGCCCGAAGCCTCCGTGTCCCAATTCGCGGACGATGCGGTAGTGGTTGTTGAGAGTTATGCCGGGGTAGATGGGATTGTTCATTTGAACTTGCTGCGTCGGATTTTCACGCTTGAGTGAGACTGAGGATTTTGGGCGATCGCTGATTTAATCTTGCCACAGTGTGTCAGTGTTGATTAGTCGATCGGCAGCTTGGCTATCCCCTGTGGCTATTGTTAAAAAAGCAGTTTCGTGCTATAGAAGTTTATCGACTGCGCCATATTTTCGATTCGATCGACCTCAAAGTGTGTTCAAATTTTTAGCTTAAACAGCATTCATCCCACACTGAATTTAGAGGGGGATTTATCGAGGCGTAGCCGAGTACCCCCAATAAATCAGTGTGGGATGAATGCGCGACTGACCCAGGGAAAGCGAGTCAGTCAGTAAATGTAGGGGACAGTCGATCAATCCATGCCTCTACCATCTGGGTTATGGTTTTTTCTCTTCCTTCGGCAAGTGCTTTCAGTTTATTGAGTCGTTTCTCCGATAATTCGGATATGCAGGTTTTTATTTTTCATGTCGTGTTGTCGATGCGAACACAATAATGCTAATTTGACATTCAAGGAGTGCAACCATGAGAACGGCTTACCAGTACAAACTACGTCCAACAAAACAACAGGTCATTGAGCTAGACAGATGGCTATCCATGCTATGCGCTCAGTACAATTATCTGTTGGCTGACAGATTTAAGTGGTACGAACAAAATCGTTCTCCTGTTAACGCTTGCTCTCTTGTCTGCTACCTACCTGAACTGCGAGACAATCCTGATTATTACTCGCAAAAGAAAACGTTACCTCAACTAAAAAAAACGCATCCTTGGTATAGCGAGATATATTCGCAAGTCCTTCAAGATGTAGTTAAGCGGGTTAAGATAACGTTTGACCGTTTCTTGAAAGGTGACAGCAACGGGAAACGTAGCGGTAAACCTCGTTTTAAGGCTCGGAATCGCTATCGCACCTTTACGTATCCACAAATGAAAGAGGGATGCTTACAGGGCAACTTGATTAACTTGCCGATGTTTGGGAAAGTTAAAGTTGTCTTGCATCGCCCTATCCCTGATGGGTTCAAAATCAAAATCGCATCTGTCACCAAGAAAGCTGATGGTTATTACCTTACGCTCTCCCTCGAAGACAAAACAGTTCCAGAGATTAAGCCAGATTTCAATCCTCGTTCGATAACAGGTATTGACGTAGGGCTGAAGGAGTTTTTGACAACCTCTGAGGGCGAAACAGTCGCTATTCCCCAATATTACCGTAAAGAACAAAAACGCTTACGAACTATTCAAAAGCGAGTGTCACGTCGCAAGAAAGGCAGTAGCCGGAGGCAGAAGGCAGTGAAGCAGTTAGGAAAGTGTCACAAA
This sequence comes from Microcoleus sp. M2_D5, assembly GCF_036701935.1. Lineage (NCBI taxonomy): Bacteria > Bacillati > Cyanobacteriota > Cyanophyceae > Oscillatoriales > Microcoleaceae > Microcoleus > Microcoleus sp. M2_D5. Next base: position 62,896 of record NZ_JAUBRP010000011.1, read on the forward strand.
AAAGTAGCTGATAAGCGCAAAGATTTTCACTTCAAGACAGCTAAGTGGCTGCTATCAAAATATGACGTAATCGCGCACGAGGATTTAAATATTAAAGGTCTAGCTCGTACAAGATTAGCTAAGTCTGTGTTGGATGCTGGGTGGTCAAGCTTTCTGTCGATATTAACAAACAAAGCCGTAAATGCTGGTTTGTTGGTTGTCCCAGTAAGCGCCAATAATACTTCACAAGATTGCTCTAATTGCGGTGAGAAAGTACCAAAAAAGCTGCATATTCGTTGGCATGACTGCTCTTATTGTGGGTGTAGTCTAGACCGCGATCATAATGCCGCAATTGTTGTCAAAAATAGAGCGGTGGGGCAACCCGTTCTTAAAGCTCAGTTAATGTCCTATGCCATAGCAGGAGTCGCTGAGAAGCCTAAACCATACTGTACTCAGTTGGTTTAGGAGTTGTCACTGTCCAGCCCAATGTGCCATCCGGTCGCGCCGCGCTACTAATTGACTCTTGAGCGATCGAGGTGCAAAATACGCATTTTAAGGAGCAAATAATGCAGCCAGAACAGCGTCAGCGAGCAATTGGGGCGTTTGAAGAGTTTTTGAGGGCGCCGCTTGAGGAACGATTGCAACACCAGCAGAGTCGAGTTGCCGAAGCCGGGGCGATCGCGCTTTTTCAAAATGTCGCTGCCACAGTACCAGCTTACCAGACTTTCCTAGCTGAACATAACATCAATCCCGCCTCAATTCAAACCTTTGAAGACTTCCAAAAATTGCCGCTAATTACCAAAGAGAATTATTTACGCTGTCACCCGCTACCTCAGTTGTGCTACCAGGGCAAATTAGAAACTTGCGATTTCATTGCTGTTTCATCTGGTTCGACAGGAAAGCCGACATTTTGGCCGCGTTTTATCAGCGACGAGTTGCAAATTGCCGCTCGTTTTGAACAAATATTTCACGACAGTTTTTACGCCGACAATCGCTCAACTTTAGCTGTGATTTGCTTTGCGTTGGGGACTTGGGTTGGGGGAATGTACACGGCAAATTGCTGCCGCTATCTGGCGAGTAAGGGTTATCCCGTTACAGTTGTGACGCCTGGGAATAATAAGACTGAAATATTCCGAGTTGTTCAGGAACTTGGGAACCATTTTGAGCAAGTAGTTTTGTTGGGATATCCGCCATTTATCAAGGATGTGATTGATAGCGGAATTGCTGGGGGTGTGGAGTGGGAAAAATATCGAATTAAGATGGTGTTTGCGGGGGAAGTGTTTAGCGAAGAATGGCGGAGTTTGGTGAGCGATCGCACTAATTCTGACAATCTATATTACAACTCTGCGAGCCTTTACGGTACGGCAGATGCGGGCGTTTTGGGCAACGAGACACCGCTGAGTATTTGCATCCGCCGCTTTTTAGCAAACAATCCCGAAGCTTCCCGCAATTTATTCGGGGAATCGCGGTTGCCAACGCTGGTGCAGTACGATCCGAAAAGCCGCTTTTTTGAAGTGAATAATGACGGCACGCTGTTATTTTCTGGCGACAACGGCATCCCGCTAATACGCTATCACATCTCGGATAACGGCGGTTTAATTTCTTACGAAGCAATGCTCAATTTTTTGGCTGAATGGGGATTTAACCCCGTGGCAAGTTTGCAGCAAGCAGCAGGTATGAAAGTTTCTGATTTCCCCAGAGGAATTCGCTGCTTGCCCTTTGTCTATGTATTTGGGCGATCCTCTTCGAGGGCTTCGCTAACGCACTTTACCGTTTCCTACTTTGGTGCGAACATTTACCCAGAAAATGTCACCGTAGGTTTAGAAGTTCCCACCATTCGGGAATGGGTGACGGGAAAATTTGTACTGCAAGTCAAGGAAAATGCCGATCGAAATCGGTTTTTATCGGTGGTTGTGGAATTAGCAGCGGGGGTGGAGGGCGACGAGGAGATGAAACAGGCGATCGCATCTTCAATTCTCGCGCAATTGCGGCGGCTAAACAGCGAATTTGCTAATTACGTGCCGCCCGAATATCAGTTACCTGTCGTGACATTAACGGAGATGGGCAATGCGGAGTATTTTCCGATTGGGGTGAAGCACCGATACACGCGGCAATAAGTAGTTTGAATTGATGAACTCTCAGTTTTCAAAAGTCTTGTGTTATTCTATAATTAGGGTGACATTTGATGGTTCAGCTTAGAATATGCCAGCAAAAGACATCTACCACAATAATGTCAGAACAGCCCTGGAAAAAGACGGGTGGACGATAACAAACGATCCGCTAACCCTAGAAATTGGCGATCGTTCGCTCTACGTCGATTTGGGTGCAGAAAAAATACTTGCTGCCGAAAAGCAAGGTCGCAAAATTGCTGTAGAAGTAAAAAGTTTTTTGAGTATTTCACCCGTTCATGACTTAGAAGAAGCTTTGGGACAGTATATTGTCTACGAAGATATCCTAGAGCTTTCGGAACCAGAACGTAATATATATCTGGCTGTTCGGGAAGAAGTTTATCTAGATATTTTCTCTGAGCCACTGGGGCAACTTTTGTTGCGAAAAAAAAGACTAAAATTAATTGTTTTTGATTCATCAAAGGAGATAATTGTCAGATGGATAGACTAGATGAATATCGCCAAATTGTTCGCACTGTTTTAGAGAGTTATGCCAGGATTCCTACCAGTTACGGACAAGTTAAGAACAGCATTATTGTTGATAGCGAACAAAACAATTTTTTATTGATGCACGAAGGCTGGCAAGGGCCTCAAAGAATTCACGGGTGTATCGTTCATGTGGAAATTATCGACGGCAAAATCTGGATTCAACACGATGGTATAGAAACGGGAATTACCTCAGAACTTGTAGAATTAGGAGTGCCTAAAGACAAGATAGTTTTAGGGTTTCATCCGTATCACGTTCGGCAACATACGGGATATGCGATCGCCTAAACCAGCTTACAAGACAGGAAACAGGTTTTCATATCTCTTCTCTGCATCTGCGTGAATCAGCGTCAATCCATTGTCATCTGCGGTTAACAAATTCTCTTTTTTTTTACCGCAGATGAGGGCAGATAAACACAGATTAACGCAGATGAATTAGCCGGAATTGATCTAATTAGTCTTTAACTATTAGCAATTATCGTTTTATTAGCCGTCAGTTTGTCTGAGAGCCGCCAGAATTTCCGGTCGTTTCATGCGCGCGTAGCCCCGCACTTTCCTGTCTTTGCCGATCGCCTTCAACCCTCTCAGCGAAAGACTTTCGTAGTCATCCTCTGGGGACTGGGACGGAAACGGCAACTCCAACTGCAACTGCGGCAACTGAGGTTTCTGCTGTGCTTTCGACTGCTTCTTCGGCTGCGTTTTTGACTGCTTCTTCGGCGGTGCATCGGGCTGTATTTCTGAGTGAGTCGCTGCGGCTCCCAGTTGGCGGCGGAGCGTTTCAATTTGATTTTTTAGGTCATTTTCTACGTCTTCAATGGCGTCGGAAACAAACTGATTAATTGTTTGGACTGTGCGTTCTAATTTGATTGACAGCAGTTTTTCCAGTTCATCCAACTGTCTCAAAGCGGCTTCAAGATTCACTTCAGAAATAACAGCAGATGTTTGCGAACGGTTGCTGCTAGATTGTTCAATTTTTTTAGCCATTTTATCTACCTTTTCATGAAATGCTTTTTCCACTTGTTCGAGCAAATGCTTAATCTGTTCTATTTGGTTAAGCTCAAAGTTCTGCTCACTTAGAGCTTTTACGTGCTTTTTTAGCAGGTCTTCATTTTTTTTTACAGATAGTTCTATTTTTTTTGTTAGACTATCTACCTTTTTTTGAAATGATTGCTCAAATTGTTGGAGTATAGTCTCAATTTGTGCTGTTTTATGAGTGGGTTGCGGAGCTAAATGTTCCATTTCAGCTTGAGCAACAGCTACCTCCTCGTCGGTCATTTCAAATACCCACGCCCACATTTGCTCGATGCCGAGTTCTTTAGCAACAATACACCAATCTGAGCCGCAGACCACTTCATATTCTTCTTCGTTGCTGTAAGCTTCTGTAGGGCGTACAATTAAAGGAATCAAGTTGCTGCCTTGCTCGATTAGACTTCTCCTGAGAGCTTCGCGGCGTTCGCGAGGAATTTCGCCCCGATGAGGTTCTGGTACTGCTATTTGGGAAGTGTAAATCTGACTGTGACTAATGGGCTTAATCCGCAAATATTCAACTATTCGGTTTTGATCGGACGATCGATCCATCTTGTTACAAGTCCCCTTTTGTCATTAAAATCTGGTTTGTAGGTATTTATGTATATCTACGCGGCTTCCCGTGGGGTGACATCCCTGGCGATGGCGTCGGGCCCTCGCCCGTGCTACGGCAAAAGTTACTGCAATTCCTAAAAAAAGCGACTGTGAAGAGTTTAACTGCCTGCGGGACAACAATGATCCACTGCTTTACTCATCTTTACTTTTTTTGGCGTAGAGACTCACGGAGTCAAAGTTGCCAGTAGCCGCAGGAGTTGCGAGTTATGAGTATTTTTGCCACTTGTCAATTATTTTAATCATTGTTTTGTCGGTTAACCCTTTAACACGTTCCACCACATTTGCAAATGAGACAAACGGCCGCGCATCTCGCTCTTTGAGTATTATTTGGATTACTGGAAGCTTCAATCCAGCATCTTTCAAATTAGCCGACAGTTGATTTTTCTCTAAAGTATTGAGTGCTTCCAACAGCGACATTGATTCGGAAGCTACGTTTCCAAGTTCTGGTATCCTCTCTACCACCACTTGTTTTTCTGGTGGCGACTCGGATTTCAACTCATTAATTCTGTTTGCCAACCCAACTTCAACTAACAGAGGTACTTGTTGTAAGATTCGGTTTTCAATTTCTTGTATACTCTGCGCTAAAACTTGTTGTTCGCGGGCGTAGTCGGCTTTTAATTCATTGATTTGAATTGCAAACAAGGCTTGAATATTCGTTAGTCGCTGTTCAAAACTAGATGAATCTTCGGTAGTTTCATTTTCACCTAAATGAGGGACTTCGACCAAAGAAACCGGGTTTTTTAGGGAATCTGCGGGCGGCGACGAAGTATTTTCCTCAAAAAACCCGGTTTCGGGGTTCTCAACTAAATTTTCAGTTTTGGCTGATTTCCTCAGCGCTTGAACTTGCTCTAAAAGCAGTCCTTCATTTTCTGGTTCAAGAATAAATGCTCCGATTGTCTCGCCTTTCATAGGGTTGATTTCCCTGGCTTTCGCAGCAGCGTAGTATTCAAAGTCTCCGTCTACTATCTCGTAGGCATCCATACCGTTGCGGCGGAGAATTATGGGGTTGATCAATCCTCCTAATTCTAAAATCAGTTGCGCCAGTTTCTCCAAATCCGGCTCTGCAAAATTGGAACGGGGCACTGCGGATGTAATTTTTTTAACTGCAACCAGTGACGGAGATAATTTTTTCATTAGTTTTTACCTATTTTTTCCAAAACTTCGAGTGCTAGCATTTCAAATTCTTGGGATGCGATAGAATCAGGCTTAAAGTCTAGCACTGAAATCGGATCGGCGATTTCCATATTTCCCACGATTTGAAATTGTTCTGCACACTTTGCTAAATCGTCTCTCTCGTAAATTACGCTGTCCATGATTTCAAAGCCGTAGCGTTTGGGAATTGCCTCCCTCCGCTTGGGCAAACTGTACTGTACAAATTTAGCATTAGTTGAAATTTTGCAAGGGAGGACGCCTAAAACTTCTAGTGGTTTCTTGCCAATTTGTTTTTTGAATCCGTTAACTTTTTTGATAAAGTCCTTGACATTAATCAGTCCTTGATTGGCAAAAGGTTTTAAGTCAGAAGGAATAATTAAATAATCCGCCGCAATTAGAGCAACTCTCGCATAAAAATTCAAAGATGGCGGCGTATCGATCAGTACAAGATCGTATTTATCCTGTACTTCTGCTAGTTTCTGAATTAAAATCATTCGGCTGTAATCTAGTTGATTGAGTTCCGTTTCATATTGCATTAAATCAATATGGGAAGGAATCACATCAATTTCGGGATGGCAAAAATTAGACTTGCGAGCTACTTCTGCGATGGAGAAAAAGTCTTCAGATTGCAAAACTTGAAGAATATTATTATCTTTCAAATCGTCTTGTTCTTCATCCTCAAATTTAACTAAACCTGTCGCAAAGGTTGTATTCGCTTGACTATCTAAGTCTATCACCAAGACTCTCTTACCTTTCTTGCTCAGCGCTGCTGCTAAATTGACTACTGTTGTAGTTTTGCCAACGCCGCCTTTGTTATGGTAAACTGCAATGATTTTCATAGTATTTTGAGTTTTTTGGGTAACGGTTACATCGGATTTAACTTGAGGCTTAACTGGATTATTTTCAGCTATTTGTTCCGGTTCAGAGATTTGACTTGGCTCAGGTTCTGCGGCGCCGGGATTGTTTTGCTGTACTGGGACTTCGCTAATTAACTCAGGGCTAACCAAATTAATTTTATTATCTTCCAGTTCTAGATGATCGGGAGTTTTTATAGGTTTTAAAGTATTTCTGCCAATTAAAGCTATGATTTCCTCAATTCGAGTTTCTACGTCTTTTCCAGCACACTTAAAGACTAGCTGAATATCATCGGCGATTCTTGCATAAATTCTAATTTCTTTACCGTTAGTTATGAGTCCGTAGCGGATGCTCAAGCTTGTTAAATAGCGAGTGAGTTTTCGCAGGTGGCGGTCTAAATTTTCCTTGGGATGTTTAGCCTCCATGACTACACTCATCGGTGAGTCTGCATCGACTACTATGGGGATAACTTGGGTGGCAAATGAGAGGAAGTCTAGACGAATATTCCCAAATGCGATTTCTTGATGCCAAGTGTCGGGCGTATAGCCTAGTTTTGGTAGCAGATAGCTGACAATGAGTTTGCTTTCTACTTCGCTTTCGTTGCGACAGTTATTGGGATTGAAAGTCATTCGATTTTAGATTTTAGATTTTAGATTTTAGATTGGGAATGACTGATTTAATAATGGTAGGGATTGTGATAAGCTGTTGCGCGTTTAAATTGCATATTGGGGACGGGTTCGCGTGCCCATCCCACAATAATTTGAGTAATTTTTGACACACAATTTAAATGGAGAACAGCTTATTGACAGTAGGGTACGTATTCCTCACCTTACAAAGCCTACGGGTTGTAATATCGAAAAACCCGGTTGTGTTTGACAAACCGGGTTTTTCTGGCATTTATCGCGTTTAAAACTTATTTGGTTTTAGCGTTAAATTCCTGCAATGTTTGATAGCCGCCAGCGGGATTGTACAAGTGACAGTTGTCGGCAATCCGCTTCATTAAAGACCAAGAAAATTCTGTTTCGTAGAGATTATCTTGCCAATTTTCCTTTAAGCTGCTGTGGGCGAGGCGCAAATTGTACCAGGGAATAGCAGTTGAAAGGTGGTGGGGAACGTGGACGTTAATGTCGTGGCACAGAAACTCTACCCAGCGGGGATAATCGCAGTGAACTGTTCCCGATAGTTGCGCTTGGGCTTCGTTCCATTCTTCGGGTTCTTTAAATGAAATGTCTGGTGCTGTGTGGTGGACGATCGTAAAAGTGCTCATCCAGAAATGGTAAACCAGCCAGGGCATCAACCAAAATTTGACAAATCCCCAAATGCCTGTGGTTGCTATTAAAAGCGGAAATCCGATCGCAGCACCGATTAAAACCACTAACACAGAAAACCGGACTTGTTCTTGTTTCTGTTGACCTTTGAACCGCCACCACATAAAGTGTACTTTTGCCCAGTGGGCGATCGAGCCGATCCACCACATCCGACCAAATATTAAACTATAAGCTATTTGTAAAGCCTTGGGCGCGGCAGCGTAGTCTGCTGCTGTCATCGGCTGCCAAGCATTATCTTCGCCAATTTTATTGGTGTGCTTGTGGTGGTAATTGTGTCCGTGCCGCCATGCGTGAAACGGATAAATTAACGGCAGAAAAGCAATATGTCCGACTAAATCGTTTACCCAGCGGCGGTTAGCAAATGACCGGTGCCCGCAGTCGTGGCCGATCACAAAAAAACCGGTTAATCCGGTGCCTGTGAAAATCCACATTAGAGGCAGTAGATACCAAGGCGATACTGCTATGCCCCAGTAACCGACAGCAACTAAAAGAACGTTGACGATTACTTTTGTCCAAGCTTTGCGGGGGTTTTTGACGAATACTTCCCGCGGCAGGGTTTTGAGAATATCTTTCAGGCGCAGGTTGGAAGTGTCACTTGCGGATGTCAAATTTAGTGGTTTTTCGATCGATGCTGTCATAAACTGATTTCGATTCTCCGTATGCCATGAGCATGGCTTAACAAAATTAGCGCATAAAAAAGCGCAGTAAAAGGTCAGCTCGTTGCCAGCAAGCAGCAGACGAGTTGAGCTGTAGGCAAGCGCGTTTTAGCAAATGCTAGCGATCGCTATCCGCAGTTAGGAATTTCTAGCACTTTGGGCAAAAAACACTGCGGGTAGCAAAACATTCGTTTTTATAACACAGGGGCAGGACAATTAGCATTAGGCGCTGTTGTCTGCTAATTGGTCTTGCTGCCAGAAATCGGATCGAGAGCCGGCAAGCCAACGAGCGACCGTTGCTGTTTGAGGCTTTGCACTTCCAGCAGCAAGGATTCGATTTCTGCTTGCAAGTGCAGGAACTTAACTTGCTGATCTGCTTGGTAGGGGCACTTCACCAAATCTACTTTGCGGGCAAAACTGGTCGATAGGGTAGAAGAACTAGCCATTTCGGGGTTGCTCGCGGTAACTTGAGGCCGGGAAAGAGTGGATGAATTATTTGACATTAGTAATTGGGTAGACATATCTACACATTCACACCATTAAGTTACTTTAACCTGAACCGATCGTATTAAACATCAAATTAACCGATCGAGCTAAAATTAGTGTAAATTTTAGTGTAAATTCCTTAGCCATTGCCTAAAACCATTGACATCGTGACCCTGATTCTACCTGCTACTGACTCTGCTGCTAACTCCGCTGCCCGCGCAGCCGAGCCGAAACCCTACGGCTGGCCCGGCTTGATCGAAGCTTATCGCCCCTACCTGCCGGTGACGGAAACCACACCGGTAGTGACCCTCCAAGAAGGCAATACTCCCCTGATTCCAGCACCTGCGATCGCCTCTCTCATCGGTAGAGACGTGCGCGTCTTGGTGAAATACGACGGCCTCAACCCCACTGGTAGCTTCAAAGACCGGGGGATGACAATGGCGATTTCCAAGGCGAAGGAAGCTGGTGCCGAAGCTGTAATTTGCGCCAGTACCGGCAATACTTCGGCCGCCGCCGCCGCCTACGCCAGACGCGGGGGGATGCGAGCTTTCGTGTTGATTCCCGAAGGTTACGTGGCTTTGGGCAAGCTGGCGCAAGCTTTGCTTTATGGTGCGGAAGTCATTTCGATTGGGGGAAATTTCGATCGGGCCTTAGAAATTGTCCGCGAAATGGCCGTTAACTACCCCGTAACATTGGTAAATTCGGTGAATCCTTACCGATTGGAAGGCCAGAAAACCGGAGCTTTTGAAGTGGTGGACGCTTTAGGCGACGCCCCCGACTGGCTGTGCATTCCCGTAGGAAATGCGGGAAACATCACAGCATACTGGATGGGTTTTTGTCAATACCACCAAGCCAAAAAATCTTCGCGCTTGCCGCAGATGATGGGATTTCAAGCCGCCGGGGCTGCGCCTTTGGTAACGGGCTCACCGGTATCGCACCCAGAAACCCTGGCGACGGCAATTCGGATCGGCAACCCTGCTAGCTGGAAACAGGCGATCTCCGCTTCCGAAGCCAGCCGCGGCAGTTTTGCAGCAGTCACCGACGCCGAAATTCTCGACGCTTACCGTTTGTTAGCATCACAGGAAGGAATTTTCTGCGAACCGGCGAGTGCAGCTTCTGTGGCCGGTTTGCTGAAGGTAAAAGACCAAGTTCCGACTGGGGCGACGGTAGTTTGCGTGCTGACTGGTAACGGTTTGAAAGACCCGGATACCGCAATTAATCACAGCAACAATCAATTTAAAAGTGGCATTGCTCCGAGTTTGGATGCGGTAGCTGGGGCGATGGGATTTTAAGAAGTTAGTTGGCAGTTGTCAGTTGTCAGTTGTGTTCTTTGTGTCCTCTGTGGTTCATTTAAACTAAGATATTGCACCGGCGGTCAACAACCTGTAGGGGCGGGTTCACCAACAATATCTAACAAGTACCAACAATCTGAATAAACCCGCCCCCACCCAACAGTAAATCGCAATCTACCTCTTTTAAGATACAAGGGACTGCTTACTCAATAGCTTTCAAGGATACCAAAAGACTAAAAAACCCGCCCCCACCCCGCGCGAAAGTCCTCGATTGATATTGTTGTAAGATATCAGTTTAAATTCACATCTTGCACCAATATAAGAAACAGGCTTTTCGGCCTGTTCCACAAAATATAAATTTTCTCGCTTCACAGGCCGGAAAGCCTGTTCATAAAAGGCTAATTGAGAATGGTGCAACATCTCAGTATCAATAAACTCCTGTGAACTCACTTTTTTATCAATAAACTCAGCGAGACAATTTTGTCATTATATTATGACTAGCCCTACTGCAACCCTGTTAATTTCCTGTCCCGATCGCAAAGGACTCGTCGCCTTACTTGCCAATTTTATCGCGTCCCATAACGGCAATATCATCCACGCGGATCACCATACAGATTTTACCGCGGGATTATTTCTGAGCCGGCTAGAATGGCAATTAGATGATTTTGACTTAACCACCGAACAAATAACACCTGCTTTTAGTGAAATAGCCAAGGACTTACAAGCCAATTGGCAATTGCATTTCTCTCATAAAATTCGACGCATCGCAATCTGGGTCAGCCGTCAAGATCACTGTTTATTAGACTTGATTTGGCGACAAAAATCTCAAGAAATCAGAGGTGAAATTCCGCTGATAATCAGCAATCATGAAAATTTAAAGCCCATTGCCGCACAATACGGTATCGACTTTGAGTATATTCCCATTACTAAAGACAATAAAGCTATGCAAGAAGCACAACAGTTAGAACTTCTTAAAAAATATAAAATTGATTTAGTAGTTTTGGCTAAATATATGCAAATTTTGAGTCAAGACTTTATCAGAAAATTTCCCAATCTGATTAATATTCACCATTCATTTTTACCCGCATTTGTGGGTGCAAATCCCTACGAAAGGGCTTATGAAAGAGGGGTAAAAATTATCGGTGCAACAGCCCACTATGTTACACCCGATTTAGATGCTGGCCCGATTGTTGAACAAGATGTTGTGCGCGTCAGTCACCGCGATGAAGTCTCTGATTTGATTCGCAAAGGTAAAGATTTAGAAAGAGTTGTTTTAGCAAGGGCGGTGCGATATCATTTGCAAAATCGTGTTTTAGTTTATGGCAATCGGACTGTGGTTTTTGCTTGAAAATTAAACCTCACCCCCATCCCCCAGATCAGCTGATTTAGGGGTATCGGATAATTTATAGCATGATTTTTTCTAATCGTTTGACTAATTGCTAAAAGGCGGTAGTTCAAGTAACTGATTTTTAGAAGGTGGAAGCTGGGCGGGATTTTTGCCTGTTTGGGCGGAAGTTTGGCGGATTTCCAGAGCAGTTTCGCCAGGATTTGCAGTGCGAGTAGGTACTATTTCTAAAGAATATACTGTCTCGGTTTTTGCAGGGGCAGGATTTTGGGCTTTCGTGAGCAAGTCAACGGCATCTCCGAGGGCGCTAGTTAAATTTTTGCTAGTTTCGGCGTGACGGGCTTCTTCTTGTTTGAGGGCTTGAGTGAGTTGTTTAACTTGTTCGATCGCCCGATCGCGCTCTTCGAGAACTTCTGCTAACTTAGCTTTAAGTTCGCCTACTGTTTGCAGTTGTTCGACTTCCTGCTGGCGAGCAACTCCAGCATCGTCGCCTTCGGGCGCAATGGGGGAAAAATTTTGTAATTGCTGTATTTGTGCTTCCAGAGAAGCGATGCTTTGCTGAGTTAATTTAGCATCATTCCGCCGCTGCTCGGCTTCAGTATTGTAGAGTTGGCGCCACTGAGCGGCACTTTCACCAGCCTCATCGCGATCGCGCGAAACTTCTGTTAACTGCTGTTGCAGCCGCTTGATTTCATCTAACCACTGTCTGACATCCTGAGCCATAATATTGATTTTAGATTTTAGATTTTAGATTTTAGATTTTAGATTTTAGATTGGGGAATTGGGAATTGGCAATTGCGAGTTGATAATGGCTTAATTAATTAACGACTTGTGTACCTCATCTTTCGCCCCATTGCCTGTGCGCTATGAACATTTTTTACTGGTTGCGCTACCTGATTTTAGCTTTGTTTAAGGCGCTTTTAAGGCTGCTGAGAGCACTAAAACGGAAATTTCGGGGTTTTTGGCTGTTTTGTCGGTGTTTGACTTGGGGCACTCTCAAGGAAGTCGGCGCTAAGGCGGGAGAGCAGCGCTTGCCGGGGCTGTCTGCGGAAATGGCCTACAATTCTATGCTGGCGCTGTTTCCGGGGCTGTTGGCTATTTTATCTGCGATCGCCCTCTTTGAACCTTTGCAGTCAACACTTTATCAAATCGCCCGTCTTTTGGGCGAAGTTATACCCGATGACGTGCGGAAGTTGATTGGCGGCTTAATCAAAGAAATTCTGTTAACTCGCAGTAAAGGGCTGTTTTCGGTGAGCTTTCTTGGGGCGATTTGGGCATTTTCTGGAGTAATGAGCGCCGCGATGGCTGCACTCGATCGCATCCATGAAATCCCCAGCGCTCGAACTCGACCATTTTGGAAAGCAAAACTTATTTCTTTGGCGCTGAGTGTCGGCACAATTATACTATTGATTCTGGCATCGGGAGTAGTATTTGTCAGCGACTTAATTGTGCAAGCTGTTGCCCGCCAGAGTTGCCTGCTGGAGTCCGTCGCCAATTGCGATTTAAAAAATGTTCAAAATTGCTTGCTCCTCGCCAGCACTTGCCATTTGGAGTCGCAACTGTTAGATGTTTGGCGGCTGTGGCGGTGGCCGATTTCTTTGGGAATTGTATCACTTGCCTTTGCCTTTATTTACCGCTACGGGCCTAGCCGCCGTCAACCAGATATTCCTATTTTGTCGGGAGCTGTTTTTGCAGCTATTTTCTGGGCAATATTTTCAGCTTTATTTCGGTTTTATGTTTTCCATTTGGGCAATTACACTTGGACTTACGGCACGATCGGAACTTTTATTGTGTTGCTGCTGTGGCTCGATATTTCTTCTTTGGTGATGCTGCTAGGCGCTCAGTTGAATGTAACAGTGGGAAAGGCAATGAAACAGTGCCAATTAAAATAATTTGTTATTTGTTATTTGTTATTTGCCGGATGCTGGCTTACCGACGGAGTAAAGTGCTGAGAATACCCGCAACAAAAGACAACAAAATCAGTATCCAAATTACACCACCGGGAATGAATGTCAAGAGGCCAACACCTCTGAGAATCCAAACTAGGAGGGTGAGGCCCAGGATAGTCAAAAAGATACGGGTAGATAGTCGCATTTGAAATCTAGGAGAATTAGTCATGTTGAATGTTAAAGTTTTGTCTGGATCAATGATAGCTGTTTTATTGGCGATCGGCAGTTACCTCACCTTAATTTCCGAGCCAGGTTCCGCTGTTGCGCCTGGGGGTGCAAATAAGCTGGGCGAAACGGCAAAAACTGCTCAAAAAACACCTTCTGCAAGTTTAACAATGGACGATCGCACAATTGGAGCGGCGAAGGTGGGGATGACTTTCGGACAATTGAAAAAGGCTCTGGGTTCCACGGCGCAGTTTAAGGTAGAGTCTCCTTTTATGGTAGACTTTGATGCTGTGGCTGTCAGTCGATCGGGAAAAGTGCAATATCGCATTATCTACGCTGCGGGTACAAAGCTGAAAGATACGGATGTCATTGAACTTTTGATGACTGACAATTCTAATTATAAAACAGTTCAGGGCGTCGGGCCTGGAATGACTCTGAAACAAGCCGAGACCATTTACGGCAAAGCTACTTTATCTTATAATGTTGATAATGAAATGAGAGAAGGGGTTGTATTTGCTAAGCAACCCACTAGAAAGATTATGTTTGTTCCCCAGGCTGAAGGCAAACAATTTGGGGGAGTTTATGGCGCGGGTCAAGGGGGATTTTATCAGACTAACAAGTATCACCCGAATGCTGTAATTAAGTCTGTGATGGTGCGGAAGTAGCCTTCACATCATTCCCAGAAACCGGGTTTCTTCCGAGATATCTCGCCACCCTACCTAAATCATCCGAGAAACCCGGTTTCTTAGCCTAAAATTAAGGATTACCTGTAGTTACTTCCAAATACTCTTGATTGTCAAGATAATCTCTGATATTTTCCAGTATTTGCGTCAAATACTCTACGACTTCTTCCTTCATTTCTAATAGTTCCTCAATAGCCTGATCTTGCCCCACTTCCTCAAAAGACTTAATCCCATGCGCCAAATCATTCCTGTTGCTTTTAACAACTACAAGATTTTGCCCGTTCTTTGTCTTAGTAAAGTCTGTTTGATATGAAAAACCATATTTTTCTGCTATTTCTTTAATCAACCTAGCATCCACATTTCCTGAAAACAGTTCCTCGCGCTCAAATGTAGCTGTGATGATATCTGTAGAGATTTGATTGATTGTTAAATGAATTTTCTGAGGAGAACGGTTTTTCAGATTTTGGAGGACAATCACTTTGATTTTGGGTTTGAGTCGGTCAAAGGAGATTCCTTTATTTTTGAACTCCTGGAATATGGCTTCAATCGCATTTCGCATAGTGGATTCAACTAAGTTATACAGTAACAAAAAACCATTGGCTCTCAGAGTTTTTGCTAACTCAGGATCGAGACTTTGTATTTTGTATGTGCCAGCAGGATCGCATACAGCTAACTTCGTTGTCTGTTTTTCCAAGCTATCCAGAAAAATGAAGTAATCATCCACATCTTTAGCGCGTGTATTAAAGTCGAAGAGTACAGTTTCCATGATTATCCTAGCCGTCGATCGCAGACATATTCAATACACACAACAAATTTTTGATTTCTCAAACTAATACCCAGAGATTTTTGGCTCTATTTCAAATGTATTTACTTTGCTATTAAAATGATTGTAGCCGCTCAAATAAATCTCTTCGGAATTCCTCATTTGCCGTTTTGCTTAGTTGGATTACCCGAAGTGTAGTTCGATTGAAATGCCTCTGACGAGGCATGAGTAAATCACTAAACTTAAATCCATTCAAATGCTCTAATTTTTTCAGTCCACTTAAGGTTAATTCGTTGTTGACAAATCTGGTTAGAGTACGAATGCGTTCTGCACCGTCTACGATCTCTAAACGTGGTTCACCATTTTCATCATCACCGAGATCGGCAACGAATAGATAAGGTATTGGCAGCCCCAAAATTACAGATTCGATAAACTTTGATTGCCTTGCTTCATCCCAAGTCATTTCACGTTGGTAGTCTGGAATAAACAACTTATTAGTATCATCGTCAATTCCTTCCATATATTTTTGAACGAGTATTTCGACTGGATACTGTTTGGTGTCGTAATTAATTTGCTGCCGATTATCGCGAATTTCCATTTCAGCAGCATTTCTGTCTTGAAGCGTAATTTGTTCTAGTTGCGATCGCATATTTTTAAGTAACGAGAAAGTGTTGTGGATACAATCATTTTACCACAGCCCAAGGTTGATAAAGTCCTGTTCGGATAATTTTAGTCTTGAGGCTACCGCAGTGTAAATTCTGATTTGGCACAGAGGGTACGGACGATCGCACTTACTAACAAAAAGTACGCGCGTGCGAAGCTATCCCGTAGGGAATCGCACATCTTTAGTTAACTGAAACCGCCTCAAAAATTACCCTTTATAACGCGCTGGTGACGGGATTGGAAGAGCGGCACAACGCGGATAAACGGTGACTTTCCCCAGTGCGACAAACAATACCTCAAACTTAACTTGAGGTATTGTTTGTCGCAAAAACTGAAAATGCCCGTCTGCATCTGAACGACTGCGGAAGCGGGCAACAATTATCCATTGCTCAGAGGGTAACAAACGGGCGATCGCCCAACAGTGCAAGCGGTCTTTATAAGTCATAATTGAATACACTCCATTGATATTTTTGGAGCCAGAGCCAGCCCGGAACCTTGGACAGTGAGGGGCTGGCTTCTGACGTTTTAAGGCCTGAGCCTTATATACACTAATAACATAATTTGATGCCATTGACATCAAATGACACAAAGATATATCAAATGGTGTTGGAGTGTAAAATTGAAGACAATTGAAGTAAAACCATGCCAGCCCATGCCTTCACGAATGCGAGTTACAGTTACCCTGCCAGAAGACGTTCATCAAGCCTTGTCCGAATGGGCCGAAGAAGAAGATAGAACCCTTGCAAACCTGCTATCCCATGTGGCAGCTAAAGCAGTCAGAGAGCGCCAAGAGCAGAAAAAGGAAGAATCAGAAAGCGATCGCCCTTAAGCCATCATCCCCATCCCATCCGCGTCCCTCCGCGTATATCCGCCTACATCTGCGGTCAAAAAAAGAACCATCGCCTCAAAAAAATAAGGTGGGCCGCAGCCCACCCTACTCAAATTATTTAGCAGTCACCAACTGAGCCGGCAGCCGCTTAAACGCCAACCTTTCATTCTCGATATCCACAAAAATCGTCTCGCCGTCAGCAAAATCTCCCCGCAAAATACCCTTCGCCATTTGCGTTTCCAACTCGCGTTGAATTCCCCGCTTCAGAGGCCGCGCACCGTAAACCGGATCGTAACCAATTTCTGCTAAGAAGTCGATCGCAGATTCCGACAATTTCAGAGACATTTTGCGATCGGCTAACCGTTTTTCCAAACGCTTAACTTGCAACAGCACAATCTGCCGCAATTCCGTCTTGCTCAAACCGTGGAAGATAATCATCTCATCAATCCGGTTCAAGAATTCTGGGCGGAAAGTTCCCCGCATCGCTTCCATCACCCGACTCCGCATTTGTTCGTTATCTCCCGCCACATCTAAGATGTATTGAGAGCCCACATTCGAGGTCATAATAATCACAGAATTCTTAAAGTCTACCGTGTGACCTTGAGCATCGGTAACGCGGCCGTCATCCAGAATTTGCAGCATGATGTTGAATACATCCGGGTGCGCTTTCTCGATTTCATCGAATAGAATCACGGAGTATGGACGGCGGCGCACAGTCTCAGTTAATTGTCCGCCTTCGTCGTAGCCAACGTATCCCGGAGGCGCACCAATTAACCGCGAAACCGCGTGTTTCTCCATGTATTCCGACATATCAATTCGGACGATCGCTTCTTCAGTATCGAACAGATAAGCGGCTAATGCTTTCGCCAACTCAGTTTTGCCAACACCCGTGGGGCCGAGGAAGATAAAACTCGCAACCGGACGATTGGGATCGGCCAAACCTGCGCGCGATCGCTGAATTGCATCTGCAACCGCCGTCACCGCTTCATCCTGTCCGATTACCCGCTTGTGCAGTTCATCTTCCAAGTGCAGAAGTTTCTGCATTTCCGATTCAACCAACTTGCTAATCGGAATTCCCGTCCACTTGGAAATAATCTCGGCAATGTCACCTTCTGTAACTTCTTCCCGCAGCAAAGTTTTACCTGTGGTTTGAGTTGCTGACAGTTGAGATTCAGCTTGTTGCAGTTGTTTTTGCAATTCGGTTAACTTGCTATATTTCAACTCAGCAGCGCGGTTGAGGTCATATTTTAATTCAGCTTGCTGAATTTCAATATTCACCTTGTCAATCTGTTCTTTAATCTTTTGAATGCTGCCGATGACATTTTTTTCAGATTGCCACTGGGCGTTCAAACCGCTTTGCTGTTCCTTGAGGTTGGCTAAGTCTTTTTCCAGTCTTTCCAAGCGTTCGATCGAAGCAGCGTTACTTTCTTTTTGCAGCGACAGTCTTTCCATTTCTAGCTGCAAAATCCTGCGGTCGATTTCGTCTAGTTCTTCCGGCTTGGAGGTAATCTCCATTTTGAGTTTAGCTGCTGCTTCGTCCACTAAGTCAATGGCTTTGTCTGGAAGGAAGCGATCGCTAATATATCGAGTAGACAAAGTAGCCGCCGCCACTAGGGCGCTGTCGGAAATTTTTACCCCGTGGTGAACTTCGTACCGTTCTTTCAAGCCCCGCAAAATCGAGACAGTATCTTCAACTGTCGGTTGGTCAACATAAACTTGTTGAAAACGGCGTTCTAGCGCCGCATCTTTTTCGAGGTATTTGCGGTATTCGTCGAGAGTTGTAGCGCCGATACAGCGCAATTCTCCCCTCGCTAACATCGGTTTTAGCAAGTTGCCGGCATCCATCGATCCTTGCGTCGCACCCGCACCGACAACGGTGTGAATTTCATCGATAAATAAGATGACTTTGCCGTTGCTGTCCATCACTTCTTTGAGCACCGCTTTCAAGCGTTCTTCAAATTCTCCCCGGAATTTTGCACCTGCAATTAAAGCGCCCATATCTAAGCTAATTAATTGTCGGTCTTTGAGAGATTGCGGCACATCTCCGGTGATAATTCGCTGGGCAAGTCCTTCGGCGATCGCAGTTTTTCCTACTCCCGGTTCCCCAATCAGTACGGGGTTGTTTTTGGTGCGGCGGCTCAATATTTGAATCGTGCGGCGAATCTCGTCATCCCTTCCGATTACCGGATCGAGTTTGCCTTGACGCGCTGCTTCTGTCAAATCTCTGCCGTATTTTTCCAGCGCTTCGTATTTGCCTTCTGGATTTTGATCGGTCACTTTGTTCTTCCCCCGAACTTGGGTAATGATATCTTTGAGCTTGGCTTCATCTAGTTTAAATTCTTGCAGTAGATTTTTGCCGAAGCGATCGTCCTTAACGTAACCTAGTATCAAATGCTCGATCGAAATAAATTCATCGCCGTAGTCTTTGCGATAAGTTTCGGCGCGGTCTAGCAGGGTGTCGAGAGAACGACCTAGATAAACGTTGCCGCCGCTTCCAGAGATTTTCGGCTGGCGGCTGATAAACTCATCAGTGCGATCGCGCAATTTTGGTACAGAAACTCCCGCTTTGTTAAACAAGCTGCTAGCGAGTCCCGATTCTTGTTCCAGCAAAGCTTTCATCAAATGTTCGCTTTCTAGCTGCTGCTGCTGACCTGCTTTGACGATTTCGGGAGTGCGCGCGAGGGCTTCCCAGGCTTTTTCAGTAAATTGGTTCGGATTATTCGGTTGCATAAATTTTAATTCCCTGCATTAAAAATGATGGCTGCTGTAGAGGCAATTGCTTGATTCCTCGTATAATTGTCATTGTAGGGAGTGAATGGCGGGCGATCGGATCGGTGTTCCCCTCTCTGTAGATAGGTATTTCCGTCCTTTGTCGCAGTCTCTCGCAGTCAAAAGGCAAAATGTCGCGCCTAAAAGTTGCACTTTGATGAATTACCAAGTTGAGTTTAAGCCGAAAGCGCTCAAAGATTTACAATCTTTGCCAGCGGAGGTACAAAGCCGAGTTTTGACTAAAATTGAGTTGATGCAAAATAATTTGGCGGGGGATGTGAAACGGTTAACAAACTATACGCCAGAATATCGGCTGCGGGTAGGAGATTACCGAGTTTTATTTGAAATTGAGGAAGATGTTTTGATAATCTACCGCGTCAAACATCGAAAAGATGCTTACTCTTAAACGCCTGGAGGAAATATCGATGATTCAGCTACATCCCGAGTTTATTACCAAAAACGGCAAAAAAGAATTTGCAGTGATACCTTACGAAGAATTTGAAGCACTGCAAGAATTAATTGCTGACATGGAAGATTTGATGGATTTGAGGGCTGCCAAAGAGGAAGATGCAAATCAGCCTTCTGTGCCCTTAGCAGAGGTGAAAAGAATGTTAGGATTGCTCAATAATTAATCCGTGTATCAATGTCAAAATTTGCGTTCTTTACTTCTTCCTTCTTTCTTATTCCTTTTGACAAAATGCCTCTTAAACCTGTGTTTCCTGCAACATCGGGGCTACTTGAATCGGCGACATGGGTTCGAGGGGAGTATTTACAGGTGCGAACCTGCAATAACACACAACAATTGTCTCAAAATCACTGCTAGGTAAATCTTCCGAGTAAGTCTGAACTCTGACGACTTCCCAGTCTCCTACTCGGCTGTGGGTGTTCGCAGCGGGAAATTTTGGATCGGCAAACTTTTCTATCCGGTGAAATTCTCGAAATCTATACCCCGGTTGAGGAATTGGTCGGTTAGAAGAGTCGAAGTGTTCGGCCAGAATGTCTGTGAGCATTCCCGTATGCGCTAGCAGTCTGTTTTCTGCACCTTCTTCTTCAGTCAAATCAGCTCTAAAAACGATGTACTTGCCCATTGCTTATTCCTCCTTGTCGTCCATATAGTCGGGAAACTGAGTTTCGCCTTCAAATACGCAATTGTACTTGAGGGTGTCGTCTCCGGTTCTTTCTATTCCTAGTAACTTCCAGCCGTACTTCTCCTGCATCTTCCTACACCGCCAGCGCTCAGTTACGGCGTGCCTAGAGGTGTTGTCTTCTGGATTGGGTTCGGAGCGACCGTTAGTCATTTTCCATTTTCCACTTTCTATTTTACTGATTTATGATTGTACGATCGCCCGTAAGCTGCGCCCTCGAAGAGGAGCGAATTTCACTCTGATATCCTTCATGCCTGCATCACCACCCGTTCCGGGAGACTGACAATAAAAGTTGAACCTTTACCGTCTTCGCTTTCAACGCTAATTTCGCCGCCGAGAATTTGACACAAACGCTGGCTAATTGTCAATCCCAAACCCGTGCCTCCGTATTTGCGGGTAGTCGAAGCATCAGCTTGGGTAAAAGGTTTAAATATCTGCTCTAATTGCTCGTTTGTCATGCCGATGCCGGTGTCGCTGACTCGAAACATTAAAACTTGAGAAGTGTAGCTTGAACCCGATTGAATATCATTATTTTTATTGTGTTTCGCCGGTCTTGATTTTTCAATTTTCATTCTTTCGACGCCGATAGTAATGACGCCTTTTTCGGTAAATTTGGCAGCATTGCTGAGTAAATTGAGGAGAATTTGCCGCACTTTCGGTTGGTCGGCGTACATTGTACCGAGTTCGCCTTTGGTTTTCAGTGCTAAAGAATTGCCTTTTTTTTCTACTAGCGGTTGAGCAGTAGTCATCACTTCTTCAATCATCGTTGCCACGTCGAAGTTTTCCAAATAAAGGGTGACGTGACCGGCTTCTATTTTGGAAATGTCGAGGATGTCGCTAATCATATCCAGCAGGTGTTTGCCTGCTGTTTGAATTTTTTCTAAGTCCGGGAGAAAGTCTTCTGAACCGGAATCTTGAGCATCTTCTTGCAGCATTTCGCTGTAGTTAATGATGGCGTTGAGGGGGGTGCGGAGTTCGTGGCTCATGTTGGCGAGAAATGCACTTTTCGAGCGGTTGGCAGCTTCGGCTGCTACTTTTGCTTCGTGCAATTCTTCTGTGTATTCCGCTACTCTTTGGATCAGTTCGTTGAGGGAAGTTGCTAGCATTCCCACTTCGTCGGAAGTAGTGACGGGTACTTGCAAATCAAAGTTAGATTCTTCTGTGACTCGCTGAGCGATGAGGGTGGTGGCTTCTAAGGAGCGAGCGATCGCCCGGCTGGTGTATGCTGCAAGTACGGCTGCAAGACCAGCGGATACTGCTAGAGAGCCAACGAGAATTAGAGTTCCGAGTTTTTCGGCATTTTCGTAGGTTCTCAATGCCTCGTCTGCTTTCTCGCGAAAGTTGACGGCCAGTTGGGCTGAATCCTCGGAAAACTGTTTGAGTTTCAAAGCAGTTTCGCCCGCCACAAAATTGTTCAAGTTCCGCCCGAAAGCCTGCTGCTGTTGCGGATTCAAAGCAGATAATTTCGCAGCAGCCAACAATTTTTGTACTTGTTGAAAGTATGATTCTACTGTTTTGCCGTTGACTTGAGCGAACTGTTGAAGTTGTTGGTAGTCTTTGGCAATATCGGGATGCTTCGTCGGCGGTAGGGTTTGCAGTTGTTCGAGGATGCCGCTCATCTGAGCCACGCGAGTCAGGAATTCCGATCGTTCGCGATCGAAAATTTGCGGTTTGGCAGTCAGACTCGCGAGCTCTTGCTGCTGAATTCTGACTTCCTGCACCGTGTTGTTGAGGTTTGTCAGGATTTCCGCTTTGTCTCGGTCGATCGCTAGTTTTTCTCTAACTTGCTGTTTGTGATAGGATTCTACTCCCCGTCCCGCCACAGCACCCAAAACGGCAATACCAATGACCAAGGCGTATCCGCAGCCGATTTTCTGCCTGATACCCAAGCGGCCCAACAGACTTTTCAACCCTATTTGAGGACGGTTCTGCAGTTGATTTTTCAAAGCTAAGGTTAAAGACATGGGCAATGTACTCATCACCTTTGAGAGGCACCATCTATATTCTAATT
The DNA here is from genome assembly GCF_036701935.1 of Microcoleus sp. M2_D5. NCBI lineage: Bacteria > Bacillati > Cyanobacteriota > Cyanophyceae > Oscillatoriales > Microcoleaceae > Microcoleus > Microcoleus sp. M2_D5. The sequence goes on from NZ_JAUBRP010000011.1 coordinate 85,261, forward strand.
GATGCCTGCCGGAGGGTAAATAAAGTTCTGGCTTCAAACCAGGTTTCGGCAGTTATGGGGCCTGTGCAGGGTTCCACAGCTCGATCGGCTTGACAGTTTGGAGCAGTTATGCGTAAGAAAATCTAGCAGAAGCAAGAAGAAACAGTCAAAGGGAGGGTTTGAGTCATTAAGAACCTACTCACCGTCGGGGGTGGTTGCGAGATAAGTTGCGAGTTATGAGTTAGATTTCTGATTGAAAACCCTACTCTACTCGCAACCTACAACTCTATCCTTGTTCCCCTACTGGCAAAGTCGAAATTGTGCTATCTCAGCAGGAATTCTTGAAGCATTAGGTACGCTAGCACTTGCTGGAACGAAGATTCCCAGGCCGTAACTGCAACCCTCTGCCGTCGTGCATTCCCCAGGCTTAGCACTGATTTGATATTCGCCTTGAGATGGGGGAGTAAAAGAGATTGACGCCAGTTCGCCTGTTTTTTGACTCACAGCGATTTCCTGACCGCTTGCATCCTTGAGAGATAAGTTTAAATCCTGGCAATTTCCGTCGCAAGTGGCAACAAAAACATACTCCACATTAGGATGCAGCGTTGCTCTAAAAGGAGATGAAACTTGCTTGCGAACTTGACCCAGCAACGGCACAAATACTAATTTTTGACCGTTGCCTTTCCGCTGGTCAAATTCTGTTTTCAAGCGACAAACAACCGTTTTTTGGTTGTCCGTCAGTCCTTGAGCAATAGCATTTCCTACGATTGTAGTACCGAGGAGCAGGGCCATGCCGGAAATAACCAGATGTTTGATATTCATTGATGTCCGGTAAAGTTAATTTTGGGTGATTGCAATAGACCGCTTTTGTCAGCAGTCTATTAGTTTATCTGGAGCCTATCACATTTGTTGACTTTTCCGAAAAAACAGATCGGATCAAAGTGCGATCGAACTCATGTCTAGTTTTAGATGAATCTGGTGTCAGCTATCGCCGAAACTCCACAGATTGCACACCGTAGGAGCAGAACCTCGTCTTGATTGTATTCTACTAACGATCGCGAATTAAATAACTTACAATTTTAATTGTTATTGTGGGATGGGCGTCCCGCCCGTCCACTCATGACGGGCTATAAGAGCCCATCCCACTTTCAAGAGTGGAAGTTATTTAATTCTCATTCCTAAATTAGGACGATCGGCATCGGTATCTAGAAACCCGCTATCTGGGCCGATGCGGAGCAGATAAACCTAAGATTTATAGTATAGACGGGGTTTAACAAAACCGGAGTGAGTCCAAGACTGTAAAGGTCTGATATCGGTTCCCAGATTTCACGCCAACAACATAATCCTGTCCCTGTCAATATACAAATCGGTTGAAACTTGTGGATCTACTCGACTAACAAAACTCCGAAGGCAAGAGTTAGCTCGTAATCCTACCATTTTCCTTCTTTTTACCCGATCGCGAAGTCGATCGGCTTTCTTCCCATCATTTATCACTGTTCCGAAATTTCCACGCGGGAACAAACTTAGAGTCTCCCCAAACGCCGCGGCGATTTTTCTTAGCTTCGGCTTCTGCTTGTTCCAGAACACTTGCACTAGGACAATTTTTCAAGTAAGGACGGTAAACCATTGCTAATCCTTCGCGGATCAAAACTTCTTGGGCAAATGTGCCGTTTGGCAAGCGAACTTCGCTAACTTTGCGGCCGTAGCGGTCAGTATCGGTGACGGTCAAAACAACGCGACCGCCCCCTTGCTTGACTAGCTGCTGCATTCTTTGGTGCGCTAGATTTCCCCACTTAAATTGATTTTTCTTTGCTGCTGCTTTGCTATTTTTCTCAGCATTTGTGTGCGCGACTTCCGGTGCATCTATGCAGGCAAAACGCACTTTGATATCTTTCCCGGCGGCATCGCTGGCGACAAGGGTATCGCCGTCGCTGACTCGCTTGACAGCATAGTTATTCGGTGCTAACTTTTGCGGACAACCAAATAGTAGCAATAGCATAGCAACTGCACTTAAGGTTTTTATTTTGGGGAAAATGGCGATTTTAAGTTGGCTCATATTTCTGTCTTTTATTTAGTTTCCATCCAATTTTGCCCAGCGTGGATATCAACTATCAGCGGTACCATACCGGGCGTATTTTCCATCGCACTTGTATTTTTCGGCAGAGAATTTTCCATCGCACTTATAATTGTCGGAGCACTTTCCATCGCACTTCTAATTTTCGGCTGCAATTCTTCCCATTCATCGGGAGGTACTTCAAAGATTAATTCGTCGTGAACTTGCAGCAGCAGCCGCGCCTGATAGTTTTGCAAAATTTTGTGTACCTCAATCATGGCAAGTTTAATGATATCAGCACTGGAACCTTGAATGGGAGCGTTGGCTGCGGCCCGCAAAGATTGGGCATCATCTCTGCTGAGAGATTTAAGTCGATCGGAGTGAATGTCTTGGGGATTGCGGCCTTTTAAGTCGCGGAGGCTTTCGCTCTCGAAGTTTAAGTAACGGCGGCGGCCTAAAATTGTGGTAACGTATCCGAGGGCGATCGCCTCTTTTTTTACTTTCTCCAAATATTCAAAAACCTTACTATAGCGAGCGTTAAATTTAGCAATAAACTCCTTGCCATCTTTGGAAGTCTTGCCCATCGATCGCCCAAACTTGATCGCCCCCATACCGTAAACTACCCCAAAATTAATCGTTTTGCCAAACCTGCGCTCGTCTGGAGTTATTTCTTCCTTTTCAAACAAAAGTTGAGCCGTCACGGTATGCACATCTCGATTATTTTGATAAGCTTCAATTAACACAGGTTCTTGACTCAAATGAGCCAAAATTCGGAGTTCAATTTGAGAATAGTCAGCCGACACCATCAGCCAACCTGATTCCGGTAAAAAAGCTTTGCGAATTTGCCGCGAAAACTCAGTGCGGATGGGAATATTTTGTAAATTGGGATTGGAAGAAGAAAGCCTTCCCGTACCCGTTGCTGTTTGGTTGAAATCTGTATGCACTCGCCCGGTATCCGCACGCACTAACTGCGGCAAAGCATCGACATAAGTTGATTTCAACTTGGATAATGTTCGGTGTTCTAATAAATCGTCTACAATCGGGTGGTCTCCTTGCAATTTATCCAATACAGCGGCGTCTGTAGAGTATCCCGTCTTAGTTTTGCGAGACTTTTTCTGAAACTCATCCGGGATTTTTTCTAACAATATTTCGCTGAGTTGTTTCGGGGAACCTAAATTAAACTTTCTCCCCGCTGCTTGATAAGTTTTTTCTTCTATTTCTTTTAAACTCTTTTCTAGCTGCTGCGATAGTTCTTGCAGATACGCTGAATTAATGCGAATTCCGCAGTATTCCATTTCTGCTAAAACTGGCTCTAGGGGCTGTTCTACTTCCAGCAGCAACTTCTGCAAAGACTTATCGGGAAAGCTAGATTCATCAGCTTCCTTCAATTTGGCTTTAAGTTTACCTACTAACTGAAATGTGGTGTACACATCCATGCCACAGTAGTCTGCGACTTTTACAATACTGATGTCAGCAATTGTTTTGTTTTTCGGCACTAATTCATTGTAAGTTTTAGCAACAATGCCTAAGTATTCCCTTGACAGTTCGCTGAGACTGTGGCTGTTTTCGGGATTGAGTACGTAACTGGCTAGCATGGTGTCGAAGACGACTCCTGCTAGTTTGATTCCTTGACAGCGCAGGATCGATCGATCGAACTTAGCATTTTGCAGCGCCTTGGGATAATTCTCGCTTTCCAAAATCGGACGCAAAGCATTTAAAACTGTGGCTTTGTCCAAGTTTGTGCCCGTTTTGTGTCCCGTGGGAATGTAAGCCAGATCCTCTTCGCCGGTTCCCCAACAGCAGCCAATTCCGACTAATTCGGCGTCTCGCGGTTCGATGGCGGTAGTTTCGGTATCCCACGCCACGGGTGAGGCTTTGTCGGTGCAGGTTTGCAGCAGTTCGAGTAATTCGTTTAACTGTTGGGTTGTTTGAATTATTCGGGGTTTAATTGGCAGTTTTTTCTCTTGCTGGGCGGCTTTGGTGTCTGCAGGACTAAAAAACCACAAGTCGTCGTCTTCGTCTTCTGAACTTTTAGAAGTTGCAGTTAACTTATCTATTGTGGGGAGTAGGGGTTGGGCATCTTGCCCGCCCTTTGCAACAGGCAAGATGCCTGTTCCACTGTCGGCAACAGGCATCTTGCCTGTTCCACTGTCGGCAACAGGCATCTTGCCTGTTCCACTGTCGGCAACAGGCAAGATGCCTGTTCCACTCTCGATAGAATTGATTGTGGGGTGGGCATCTTGCCCGCCCTTTTCTAATGGCTGTTCAGGGCCGCCAAACCGTTTTTGAATTTGTTTAACTTTCCCTAAAAATGTCTTAAATTCCAACTTTTCCAGCATTGGAATCAAGGCTGATTCGTCAAAACCTATAAGCTGGCAATCTTCTAAGTTAATTTCTAATGGCACGTCTTGGACAATTGTCGCCATGCGTTGAGAATGATAAGCAGCTTCTTTGCCTTCTTCTAGCTTTTTCTTAGTTGCTCCTTTAATCTCGTCGATGGCTGCATAAATTCCATCGAGGGAATTGTAAGCTTCCAGCAATTGCAGGGCGGTTTTGTCGCCGATGCCTTTGACTCCGGGAATGTTGTCGGATTTGTCGCCGCAGAGAGCTTTGTAATCTACTACTTGTTCGGGCAAAATACCGAGTTTGGCTTTGACTTCTTCCGGGCCGTATTCTTGGGATTTGCCTTTTCCCGATCGCCTGAGTTCATCCGTACTCAAATACAATACGCTGATTTGTTTGTCGGTTTCTACTAATTGAAACAAATCTCGATCGCCGGTGAGGATTTTGACCTGATAACCCGCCGCGCTGGCTTTGTTTGCCAAAGTTCCCAAAACATCGTCTGCCTCGTAGCCTGGAGCAGTTATTGCAGGTAAATTCAAATAGGTGAGGAGTTCTTGCAGGTTTTTGATATCCGGCTTAAAATCTTCGGGTGTTTCGGCTCGACCGGCTTTGTAGGTGTCGTCTGCTTCGTGGCGAAATGTGGGTGTGGCGAGGTCAAAGGCGATCGCCATGTACTGGGGGTCGTGGGCCGCCATTACTTCCAGCAGCGACTTGAGAAAGCCAAAACAGACGCTGGTGGGAATGCCTGTCGTCGTTCGCAAGCCTCCGTCTCGACTTTTGGCAAAGGCGAAGTAGGAGCGAAAGGCCAGGGAGTGGCCGTCAACTAAGATGAAGGTGGGAGCTTGATTTTCCGACACAGACACAAATACCGATCGCACGAAAGGATTTTCTCATTGTACTCAGTTGTCAGTCTGCATCGATCGACCCTAGGGATGACCGACAGACTTGAGAACGCTTGACCAAGAATTTCAAAGGTGGTACCCGCCACGTGATTGATCCGTGGAATCAATCCAGAATCGAAAATCGAAAATCCTTGCGTCCCCCGCATTTATCTCGCGCAAGTCAATCTAAAATCTAAAATCTAAAATCGCGCAATCGATTGACACTCGATCGGATCTCGGCTTAATGTGCAGCTTGGCTGAGAATAGTACAAGATGTTAAGTACGATTCCCTACGGGATAGCTGCGCTTCACGCGAATTTACCAACACCTGCCCGAAGCCTATGGCTGACATTAATCGATGCTACGAAATCCTCGAAATTGAGCCGGGAAGTTCCCTAGAAGAAATTAAGCGCGCTTACAGGGATTTAGCGTTTGTGTGGCATCCCGATCGGTTTGCCAACAACGATCGCCTGCAACAAAAAGCTCAACAACGATTAACAGAAATTAATCAAGCTTACCAGCAGTTGGTGTTGTTTCTGAGTCAGCCTGAATCGAGGTCGATCGAACAACAGTTTCAGCAGCCACCGCCCCCTGCGCCGGAAAAACCGCTGAGAAGGCGTTCTGGAAAATCAGCCGCCAGGCCTGGTCAAGAGCGCCGTCAAACCCGTCCAAAAGCGGCCTCCAAAAAATTTCTAACTCAAAAAACCTCTTCAAGAAAGAAACGATTTACCACTCACAGTCGCCCTGGGTGGCGGGGCACAAAGCAACCAGGGCGAAGCGTTGCGAGGAAAGCAGGGCCATCTCAAAACTATCGAAAGCTTACTTCTAGAAGGAAAACAGAATTTTCAACTCAATACTCAAAACCGCGAATCCCGCCGAGGGAAGTGCGGCCATCTCAACAGTATTCAAGCTTCCCTTGGTGGCCGCTGGCAATCGCCGTGGTGAGTTACGCTTTGACCGGTTGGATTTTGACGAAATCAGCCGCCCCGCTGTGGATGTGGGCTTTAATCTGCGGTGCAGATTGGCTGTGGGCCGCGATTTTGCTGGCGGAGGGTTCGGCAACGCCTAGAGTGTGGCTGGCGGCGTTAGTTTTGGCTGGGGCGGTGGGGGGATCGATCGCTGGTTTTCAGGCGGGAGGAATGGTCACAGGGGCTGCTTGGGGCGCAGTTGGGGCTGGTTTGGGGGCGATCGCCAGTTCTGAGGCCCAGTCTCGGGCTGTGGCTGCTGTTTTGGCTGTAGGGGGAGTGGTGACAGTGGTGGGATTGATGGCTGGAACGGGTTCTGGGAATTGGGTTAAGGCGTTGGTGACGGCCGCGTGTTGGGCGATTGTCGGTTTGACGTGCGGGCTGGCGGCGGAAGTAGGCGTCAATTCTGGCGGCCCCGTCGGGTTCCGAGGTGCGATCGGGCTCTTGATTGGGGCGTGGGCGGGGGTTTTGGCTGGGGCTAGTTCGGGGGAGATGGTCGAAGCCTTGGCTATCGCCGGGTCTAAGACTGTTTATGGGGCTTGGGCTGCGATCGGCATTATTGCTGGAGTTGTGGCGCGGATGGTAGCTGCTGAAAGGTCGATCGACACTGGCAGTGCGCTTTATACGTTTATCCTGTTGGTGGCTGCTTCCGGTTTTGGGCTGTGGCTGGGAAGTTGGTTGGGCGATCGGATCTTTTAAATTAGTCAGTTGTCAGTTGTCAGTTGTCAACACTCAAGAGTCAACAGTCAACAATCAGGAGCATTGCAACCGGAATTGATCTAAATCCCAGCACTTATCGCTTTTGAGCAGCGCTTCAAACTCAGCCCTTGGCAAAGCCTGACTGAAAAGATGGCCTTGAATTTCGTCGCATTCGTACTCGCACAAAAAATCAAGTTCCTGCTTATTTTCTACCCCCTCAGCCACCACCGTCATGTTCATGCAGTGTGCCATTTGAATAATCGCTATTGTGATCGCTGCATTTTGGCGATCGTCTCCAATGTTGCGAATAAAACTCTTGTCAATTTTGATCGCATCAAACGGAAAGCGTTTTGGATAACTCAAAGAAGAATATCCCGTCCCAAAATCATCAATTGCTATCCTAATCCCCATATCTCTCCACACCATCAAAGCTTTAGCTGCTGCAATTTCGTCTTGCAAAACCAGACTTTCCGTCAGTTCTAATTCCAAACACTTGGGATCGAGAGCGGTTTCTGTTAATATCTCCCTGACTCTTTCCGTGAAATTTTTGCGCTCGAATTGACGGGCTGACACGTTAACTGCGACTCGCAGGGGCGGTAAACCTGCTCTTTGCCATGTTTTAGTTTGCCTGCAAGCAGTCTCTAATACCCATTCACCCAACGGCGCAATCAAGCCCATCTCTTCAGCCATTGGAATAAATTCCCCCGGAGAAACTCGCCCCCGTTCTGGATGATTCCAGCGCACTAAAGCTTCAGCACCAATAATTTTACCTGTTTTAATTGCTATTTGCGGCTGATAGTAGATTTCAAATTCTGAGCTTTTTAAAGCATGGCGCAGGGAAGTTTCTTGAAGAAGTGTATTGATGAAATAATTAGCTTTTTTTGGCGTATAATAATGATAAGTATTCCCGCCTTTCTGCTGAGATTGATACATTGCTATATAAGCATTTTTCAGCATTTCATCTCCGTCGGTGCCGTCTCCGGGATACAAGCATATCCCCATACTAGCCGTGACATAGACTTCGCAATCTTTGACAATCATACATTGGGATACAATATCTAAAATGTTTTGAGCAATCTTAGCCACATCCTGTTTTTCTGCAACTGGTTTAAGAATCAGCGCAAATTCTGCCGCTTCCAAACGAGCAACAATATTAATGTTTTCCATGCAGTTAGTTAGCCGCTGGGCGATGGTGCAAAGCACTGAGTCGCCTATATCGTGTCCCCAGGTACTGTTAATGCGGTTGATTTTATCTAAGCTAAGCGTGACAACTGGAACGACTCCTGACAATTCTTTTTTATCCTCTAATACTAGACTTAACTTTTCTCGCAAAAATGAACGATTAGGCAGGTTCGTCAAGCTGTCATACTGATGTCGGTAGAGTGCCAGTTGAATAGTTGTATGCAAGTTTTTTTCTTCAAATGGCTTGACAATATAGCCAAACGGTTTTGTACTATTGACTCGTCGCAAAGTAGTTTCATCGGCATAGGCTGTCAGATAAACTACCGGGATTTGAAATCGCAAGCGAATTTCTTCCGCTGCTGTAATGCCGTCGATTTCTCCTTGGAGATTAACATCCATTAAAACTAAATCCGGGCGGAACTTGGCGGCAGATTCAATCGCTTCTTCTCCCGAATAGACCATCCCAGTTATTCTATATCCTAGAGATATCAAACTGTCGGAAATGTCTTCCGCAATGATGCTCTCGTCTTCAACTATCAGAATTTTTTTGTTGGACACTAAATTTTCTCCTTAGAGTGCAATTTGGGCTGATAAAAGGTTATTCTAAAAGTCGTGCCAGCAGTTTCTAACAGTTCTATTCCCCCCCGGATTTGCTTGACTAAAGACCCGACCAATCGCAAACCCAATGTTCGGGCTTTGCGATAATCTAAGTCTTGAGGAAAACCAATTCCGTTGTCACTCACGGTTAGCACGCAAAATCTGTTATTATCTAAAGTGAAATCTATGTTAATTTTACCTTTAACTTGTCCTTTAAAGGCATATTTGAGGGCGTTTGTCACAAGCTCGTTGATAATTAACCCGCAAGGAACTGCCGTATCAATATTGAGAGAACACGGCGCAATATTTGTTTGCAAATTGACGCCTTCTGCATGATTTTCATAAGCTTGGAATAAATTGTGGGCGAGATTTTGGATGTATTCAGCAAAGTCAATGTTTGACAAGTCTTTGGATTGATACAATTGTTCGTGAACCAGGGCCATCGATCTGACTCGGTTTTGACTTTCTTTTAACATTTCACTAACGCGGCTGTCTTGAATGTAGCGAGACTGAAGTTTCAGCAGGCTAGAAATAACTTGGAGGTTATTTTTGACGCGGTGGTGAATTTCTTGGAGAAGGACTTCTTTTTCGGCGAGGGAGGCTTTGATTTGATCCTCATCCCGTTTGCGATCTGTAATGTCGCGTACTACAGCTTGGAGAAATTTTTGTCCGTTAATTTCCATTGCGTTTAACAGAACTTCGGCAGAAAATTCTGAACCGTCGAGTCGTTGGTGTACCCAGTCAAATCGACAGCTACCTATGAGCATTGCTATGTTCATTTTCTGTGCAGCTAAACTGGCTGAATCTTGTCCGTTAGGCTGAAATGGCGGGGAAAATTCCCTCGGATGCTTGCCGTAAAATTCTTGTTTGTTGCTACAGCCAAATATTTTTAAGGTGGCGGGGTTGCAGTCAAAAAACTCATGTTCTTCGTCAAGCAACATTACTGCGTCGCTGGTGGCTTCATAAAGGCTGCGAAATTTGTGTTCTGATTCTTGCAACGAGCAGATCAATTGGTTCTTGAGAGCTTCCGCACGCTTGCGATCGGTAATGTCTATTCCTACAGAAACTGCTGCGGTTCCCTGATGATATTTCTGAGCTACTATCAAATAGTTGCGGACAAAACCGTTAATTTCTATTTCTATTTCTTGGCAGGTTTGCTGAGATGAACTGTTAAAAAAAATTCGGATCAGTTCTCCGAAAGTTGAGCCTTTGTCGAGAAAGTTGATTTCTTGACCGACAAAGCTTTCAGGAGACAGGTTGAATGAGGTAGCTAAGTGCTGGTTGACTCCAATATACCGCAAATCGGAACCGATCCAAGAAATCAGTCCGGGTACGGCATCCAAAACGGCGCGAAGTTGGTCTGTAGCTTCTTTGAGTGCTTCTTCCGATCGCTTGCGATCGCTAATATCTGTCGCCGTTCCGCACAAGCCTAAAATAGCGCCGTTTTCAGCTTGGTTGACGATGCTGTTGACGCGCAGGTGGACGGGAGTACCGTCTTTGCGAAGGTGCACTGTTTCGTAAGGAGAATTAGCGATTTGTGGCTGAATTTTGGTTCTCGCTAAAAGTTGGGCAAATATTTCTCTTGGTCTATTTTCTCGATCGGGAACTAAAAAATCGGTGAAGCGCCGTCCGATCATTTCTGGCGGTTCGTAACCGTAGATGCGTTTGGCGGCGGAATTGACAAAAGTCAAGAGGCCTTCAATATCGATCGACCAAATCAATTCTTGGGAGGTTTCTACGAGGTTGCGGTACTTTTTTTCGCTTTCGGCAAGTGCTGCATTGAAGACTGCCGTTTGCTGCTGAAGTCTGTCTTCTAATTCTTGATTTGCCGTTTCCAGAGTGGCAATGGACTGCTCGCGCTCGGTAATTTCAGTAGAAACACCCACTGTGCCGACAACTTCGCCGTTTCCATCTCGCAGGGCTGCCGATCGAATTTCGTGAATAAAATGCCCCTGTCGGGCATTCCAAGTGCGATCGTTTCCTGCTAGTACCTCGGCAATATTTTCTAAGATATCTGGCTGGCTGCTGTAAACTTCAAAAATCGATCGCCCGACAGTTGCACCTGGTTTGAGTCCCAAATTTTCTAATCCTTTCCCCGCTGCCAGAGTTAACTTGCCTTCTCTGTCTGTTGCCCACAGGAAAATTGGGGCACAACTGACAGCGGCGTGAAGGGTTTCGTTGGCAAGTTTTAGCCGATCGATTTCTGCGTGAAGCCGATCGCGCGTGCTGTTTAATTCTACCGTTAGTCGATCGGCTTTTTGCTGCCAAGTAGCAGCAGTGTCGCACATTTCTGCGATATTGGGAGAACGACAGATGGATTGGTTGCAGTGTGACATGGTTACTCTGGGATGCACTGTATATTTAACCCCAGCCTATCTTTTAAGCATAAACTTTTTCAGTCAAATATTACAGTTAGCTGCGATACTCATCCGAGCAATATGCGATAGTTTAAAGCTAGTTTCAAGGATTCAGGAATTCTAGCTCGCTCAGGGTTTCTGGCGACTGTTCAGAAATTGACAATTAAGTGAATAATGCCTGCCAATCGGTACTTCTACTGTAAGTATGTGTAGTTTTACAAAAATAACTCCCGCAATTATTCGGCTTGCACAAAAACTAGAATTGTAAATTTATTATATTTTTTGCGTATATTCACGCACCGAGGAATCGGGAATCGGGAATTTGGAAATATAGGCAGCGTGCCGGACGGTTAGGACGCGCTTAATTGCACTTTTCCCATGCGTATCGCCTCTGCCTTCTTCCTTCTTCCTTTTTCCCTCTTCCCTCTTCCCTCTTTCTTCCATCCGCTACATCCGTTACATAATCCGTTGCCGAACTTCCTTATTCCTTCAATTAATTCCCCAAATTTTGATATTTTTGTCTGTACTGCCGCTAATAATATTTTCGCCATCGCTGCTAAAAGTAAGACAAGTAACAGAGTTTTGATGTCCGTTGAGAGTGTGAATAAGTTCGCCGGTACTGGCCTTCCAAAATTTGATATTACCATCCGCACTAGCACTGACAACAGTGCGTCCGTCGGGACTAAAGGCGATCGCATTTATCGAGTTAAAATGCCCTGCCAAAGTGATTGAACTATCTGGATTCGATAGCTGCCGCAGTTGAATATTTCTGTCCCAGCCGCCGGTAGCCAACGTCTGCCCGTCTGGACTGAAAGCCAGACAATTCGCATAACCTTTAATTGTTTGGAAGCATTCTCTGCTGCGGAGGTTCCACAGTTTAATTGTACCGTCAGAACTGCTGCTAGCGAGAGTTTGTGCGATCGGGCTAAAAGCAAGACTAACAATTCCTGCTTTATGAGCTCCCCAAGTTAAAAGACTGCCAAAAGTACAGATTAACTTTCCCGTCTCTAAATTCCAAATTTTGATAGTAGTATCTGCCGAACCTGTGGCGATAACTTGACTGTCGGGACTGATAACAATTGCGCTAATTTCCCCTTCATGTCCGAGGGAAGTATGCCGCAATTCTCCACCCTGCCAAATTTCGATCGCGCGGTGTTTCGGAGTATTTCTGCTCCTCACAAAAACTTCGCTTTCTTGGCAAAGGACAAAAGTTTCTTGAGCGCGGGGATACTTGTCAACAGTATAGAGTATTTCTCCTGTCTCTACATCGCAAATTCTAATTATTTTCCCGTGCAAACTCGCCGTGCGATCGCCTCCGGGACTAATCGCAACATTTGTCCCAGTTTTTACACTGCGAATGCAGTCAAAAAGCTTGTAAGGCACGAATTCTTTTAAAGCTTGGCGCACTACAGGTTCTGTCCTCTGTCGCAAAATTAAATAAGCAATTCGCTGCACTTCTGCTGCGGGGTCAAGCAGCGCCTCAATTGCTAAATTTAAACCAGCGCCTCCGTATTTAGGAGCATCTTTAACAGCGGCAATCCGAGCCTCGATACTAGGACTGTTGAAGCGCTGCTTGACCCCGGCGATGCCTCCCAAAACAGCGGCGGCGATCGGGATTTGACTTTGACCGCCGAGGACGGCATCATATTCTCTGGGTTGGTTAGAATTGTCGGATATCATACGATTTTAGATTTTAGATTTTAGATTTTAGATTGAAGAATTGGAGGATTGAATCAAGCGAACTCACGGATAAATCGGGGGAATTGTTATCGGATACTGTGTTGTTCATTTCTGCACAGATGAATCCGGGGGCTTTTACCCTGGCTGCTTTTGCTGACGCTCAAACCTCGTTTAAGCTCGCAACTTCAAACTTGTTGACTCTTGCTGTTTATAGTATTATAATCAAATTAGCGTTTCACACAAAAATCCGAAAGTGATATGTCACACTTCACAACTATCAAGGTTCAGATCAAGAACGGCGAACTGCTCCATCAAGTGTTGGAAGAATTGGGTTATCAAGTAGAGTGCAATGTGCAGGTACGGGGTTATCGGGGTGACAAAACTAATGCGGAGTACGTGATTCGGCAATCCAATGGTTACGATTTGGGTTTTCGCCGCAGCGGAGAGGATTACGAATTGGTGGCGGATTTTTGGGGCGCTCGAATTAATCAGCAGGAATTTGTCAATTCAATCAGTCAAAAATACGCGCGCAAAAGTTTGATGGCGGCGGTGCAGTCAGAGGGTTTTCATGTTGAAGAAGAAGAAACTTTGGCAGATGGAACGGTGAGAGTTGTAGTGGGTAGATGGGTTTAAGAATCGGGCTTTGTGAACTCGTTTTTATGTAGTCAGGACTTACGCAGAATCGGGTTAAAATCAGATTTTTTCGTAAGTCCTAGTACCAATAGGAGAATCACCATGAAATTCGATCGCCCTGAACAACAAATTCAACAAAGTTGGGAGGCTAATGCTGGCGCATGGATACAGGCGATCGACCAAAATCAGATTGAAAGTCGCCGCGCAGCAACGGATGAGGCTATTCTGCAAGCAGTGCTGCGCTATAAGCCTCGGCGTGTTTTGGATGTTGGATGCGGTGAAGGTTGGCTGACGCGCGCCCTAGCAAAGCGCGGTGTTGAGGTTGTTGGAGTTGATGGTTGCGCTGCTTTGGTCGATCGAGCTTGTGAGAAAGGAGGCGGTTGTTTTCAGGCGATCGGCTACGATGAGATTGTTGCCGATCGAGCGATACTCGGTCAACCATACGATGGAATTGTCTGTAATTTTTCGCTACTGGGTGAGGAAATTGGAGATTTATTGCGATCGTTACGCAAAGCAACAGTCTCAGACGGACATCTGTTAATCCAGACAGTTCATCCATTCACAGCCTGTCAGGAACAGCCCTATGTTGATGGATGGAAAACCGAGACTTTCGACAACTTCGGCGGAGCTTTTCGAGAGCCGATGCCGTGGTATTTTCGCACAGTTAGTTCGTGGTTTCAACAAGTTTCGGAAGCGGGTTGGAGGGTATGTGAATTCGAGGAATCGATACATCCACAGACGAAGATTCCTCTTTCCATGCTGCTGATTTGTCAGTCAATCGGCGATTGAAATCTTGTCAAACGGACTCCGATCACAGGGGGACTGAAGAGGGAATTTTGTATGATGCGATCGACGCGATATAATTATAACAAACAAGTAAACGAATATTAGCAAAAAAAGTTAATTACTATGAACATTACAGAGCTAAAGACAGCAGTAAGGGAACTTCCAGGAAATGAACTCGCAGAGTTTATTGAATGGCTTAATGAGTTCCAAGCCACTCTCGCCGATCGCCAGTGGATCGATACTGTACGAGTTAAGATAGATGCTGCTGTTGCCATGTCCGAACATACTCCACCGATTGATGGCGAAACCTTTATTGCAGGGATTTGCGATCGTTTCCAGCAAGCGCGCGAGACTCAACAATGAAAGACATATTTTGAACGCCCGTTTCAAAGATCGATCGACGCGATATAATTAGAGCAAACAGGCAAACGAATATTAGGAAAAAAATTTACTTACCCATGAACATTACAGAACTCAAGACAGCAGTAAAGCAACTTCCACAGAATGAACTCGCAGAGTTTGTCCAATGGTTTGAAGAATTCCAAGAAGCTCTTTGGGATAGGCAAATAGAAGAGGATCTAAAAGCAGGCAAATTCGACCCATTGATTCGACAAGCAGAGCAAGCATTCCGCGAAGGAAAGTGTAGGGAAATTTGAAGCATTTTACAACCCCTGAATTTTGGGAACATTACCGTCAACTGGCAAGAGAAATTCAAGAATTGGCAGACAAAAACTATGAGTTGCTGAAGGCAGATCCGAAGCATCCATCGCTGCACTTCAAGCAAATTGGAAGTTTATGGTCTGTGAGAGTAGGAAAAAACTACAGGGCGTTAGGTTTTGACAAGCCAGAAGGGGTTTTATGGTTTTGGATAGGTTCTCATGGTAATTATGATGCGATACTCTATCGCAAATAGCACAAATTTACTCCTCCAAGTCCACCTGCTTAACCGCCTCTAAAGGTATATCTAGCGCTTCGGCAATTTGCTCGTCGCTCAAGCCAAACTGCCGTAATTTCTCTATTGTTTCAATCTTAGTTTGATTTTTGCTTTCCTGCTGCAAGTCGGGAATTGCCGGCGGACTTTTATCTGGGGTAGGAGTGGTTTGTTCGGAACCCATGTTTACACAACCGATTATATGATTACTATTAAAACTTCGATTGCCCAAATAAATATTTAGATTACCTTGCCGTTCTACGACTGATTTAAGGTTTTTTTTATCAACTTCTTCATCAAAGATATCAGATAACATTTGCAAAAGCTCATAACCCACATCCTTAGCATGACCCGCTGAACAACCACAATTTTCTGCAATGTCATCATACTTTTGACGCTTCAGCGTTCCTTCGATAATTCCGCGCTGCAAGTCATTTAAACGTTTGCGTGTCTTGGCGTAGACAGCATCATCTATAAATTGAAGTATTTCTTGGAGGCGCATCATCCGGGATGTGGGAGGACATTAGTTATTATAGCCGACTTGATCCGTCTCGCTCCGTCTTTTTCCGTTGTTTACAATAACTTAATAAAAATCCGTCTTTTTCCGCTTTTAAGTTGGGGGCGATTAGTTTACTATAAGCCAAAAATGGGGTAAGTTTTGGCTCCACACATATTTGCTCGGTAGCTTTGCGAAATTAGTAGCTTCTGCCTTTAAAAGATATGGCAATATGTGGAAAAACCAAACAAAATGTCCGAACATTACTAACTAAAGGAGAACTACTGTGAACAGCAAAATTGATGAGGGAACGTTAAACAATCTGCCAGAAAGTCTGCAACTTGCACAAAAAGCGATTGATACTGAAGAAGTGCAAGAAATTATCAAACAACTGGCAAAATACAATCTTGGGGTATGTATGCCACATATGCACACAAATAACAACGGATTTGTAGAGCTACCAAAGGATATGATTCAAGTGGAGCGGCAGTTAGTCACTTCTTTCGTTCACTCCTCAGAGGTAGATGATAAAACCATGATTCCGGTGGTGTGGAGGTACATTGATGGTGTAGTTGTAAGTGCTTCAAGCTGTAGAATGTGTGAATAATTCTCAAAGAGCGATCGCCCTAACCAGAAAACCACAGTGCGATCGCCCGCAACTACCAAATCGTTTCAATGTCAGGAATATCATACGGCCGCGCGATCGCAACTAAAATGCGATCGCGCGGCAATTGCTCGATCGCCTGGATGATGCAACTATCAGTCAAACAACCGGACTCACTATTGAGGATGTGCGGAATTTGCGATCTGCTCGAAATTAGAGCCAAGTTATCCACCTGCTTTCAGCCACCCAAAAACCTGCTCCACAGTCAAATCTAATGTTAAAAAACTTGGCACGGGCAACCGATCTTGTCCCGTTAACTCAACTGGTTCTCGTCCGGGAATAAATGCTAAAATAAACCGTTCCTCTGGATCGATTAACCATCCGAGCCCAGTCCCGTATTTCAAACAGTGTAAAATATTACTAATCACCTTAGTTGCTTTCGGGTCTGGGGATAAAATTTCTACTGTCCAGTCGGGATGAATTTCAAAGGAATTCGGAACTTCGCCATCCGCTTCAAAAGTGATTCTATCCCAAGCAAATACTGTAGCATCAGGTACAATAGAACGCCCGCCAAAAGTACAGCGCAATTCGGGAAAAGCAAGAGCAATTCGTTCTGTTTCCGCAACTAGATTAACAGCGTTGCAAAACTTGAGTTGCAAACGAGAATGTTTGCCTTGAGGCATGATCTTTTGGTGAATGCGTCCGTTAATAAATTCACACGCAGGTTGAGTTTCCGGTAGTTTGAGGAAAGCTTCGAGAGAGAGAGAAATGGGAAGTGCTGCTGTCATCGCTTTGAATTCGGTGTCATTGCCACTCTGCCATAATTTTATCATTAACTCTATTCTGTGTTTGTAGAGCGATCGCCCTTTCCCAAAAAACCCTACCTCAAAAACAACTTATAAGCCGGATTCTGACTCTCATCCCCATACTGATAGCCCAGCGTATCCAAAAAAGCCTGCCACTCCTGCATCTCATCTGGCGGCACCTGAATTCCCACCACAATTCGCCCGTAATCTGCGCCGTTATTTCGATAGTGAAAAACGCTGATATTCCAGTTAGGGCTCATCGAACCGACAAACTGCATCAACGCACCGGGACGTTCGGGAAATTCAAAGCGATAAAACAATTCATGATTTGCCAGCATCGAACGCCCGCCCACCATATGCCGCACGTGCAATTTCGTTAATTCATCATCAGTTAAATCCAAAGTTTTGAAGCCGCAATCTTCAAAACTTGCGGCTATCTTTACCGCATCGGCACGGTTTTGAATTTGTACGCCGATAAAAATATGCGCTACTTTCTCATCCGCAATTCGATAGCTAAATTCAGTTAAATTGCGTTTGCCCAGACATTCGCAAAACCTGCGGAGACTTCCCGGTTGTTCGGGAATTGTGACTGCAAAAATGGCTTCGCGGCGTTCGCCAAACTCGGCTCTTTCTGCTACAAAACGCAGCCGGTCGAAATTCATGTTCGCGCCGCAAGCAACAGCAATTAATGTTTGTCCTGCGATTTGTTCCCGTTCGACGTAAGCTTTCGCACCTGCGATCGCCAAAGCACCAGCAGGTTCTAAGATCGATCGCGTATCTTCAAAAACATCCTTAATCGCCGCGCAAACATCATCCGTATCCACCAAAATAATCTCATCCACATATTCCTGACACAGCCGAAAAGTTTCCTCCCCAACTTCTCGCACAGCAACGCCGTCAGCAAATAAACCCACCTGCGACAAACGCACCCGTTTACCCGCTTTCAGCGATTGATTCATGGCATCGGAATCCACCGGTTCGACGCCAATAATCTTAATTTCCGGCCGCAACCGCTTGACATAAGCTGCAATTCCCGAAATCAATCCGCCGCCGCCAATTGCCACAAAAATCGCGTGAATTGGTTTTTGATGTTGCCGCAGAATTTCCATGCCGATCGTACCCTGTCCGGCAATCACGTAGGGATCATCAAAAGGGTGAATAAAAGTCATACCTTTTTGGGCCTCTAATTGACGCGCAAAGGCGTAGGCATCGTCGTAGGTATCCCCATGCAAGACCACCTCTCCACCACGGGCTATCACCGCATTTACCTTCACCTGCGGCGTCGTTACGGGCATGACTATGATCGCGCGAGTTCCCAGGTGGCGGGCGGCGAGGGCGACTCCTTGGGCGTGGTTGCCGGCGGAAGCTGCAATGACACCTTGTGCTAGCAAATCCGGCGACAGTTGCGCCATTTTGTTGTACGCACCCCGCAGTTTGAAGGAAAACACCGACTGCATATCCTCTCGCTTCAGCAAAAGTTTATTGTTGAGCCGTGCTGATAGATTCGGGGCGGATTCTAGGGCTGTTTCTTGAGCAACATCGTAGACGCGGGCGGTGAGGATTTGTACTAGGTAATCGCAAAGCATGGGGTTAGCAGGTTGGTTGATGCCGGATGGTGGGATAATTGTACGGCACTTGTGTTAGTATTTTGCGGGGAATTGGCGATCGCCAGTTTTCAATAATAACTTTTCGCTTTTGGAACATAAGGAGCCTGAAGACTATGAATAATATTTTGTTTTTGCCGTTTCCCCGGTTATAAAATCCGGTTTATGAGCGTATTAGTCCGTAATCCTTGATTTAGTATGTAAAATCATGAACGTACAAATTACAGATTTGCGTGCGGTTGACCAGCCAAAAATTCAACAGGTAGCTAAATTAATAGTTGAAGGTTTTAAAGAGCATTGGCCCGATGCTTGGCCCGATCTAAAATCTGCTTTGCAAGAAGTGCAAGAATCTTTGGGAGGCGATCGCATCAGTCGAATTGCTGTCGCCGACAGCAATCAAGTTTTGGGATGGATTGGCGGGATTAGACAGTATGACGGTAATGTTTGGGAACTGCACCCGCTGGTAGTGAGAACCGAATTTCGCGGACAAGGAATTGGTCGATCGCTAGTAGCCGATCTGGCAGCAGAAGCTAAAAACCGGGGAGGGCTCGTGCTGTGGGTGGGTACCGACGACGAAGACAATCAAACAACTCTTTCAGGCATCGATCTTTATCCTAACGTTTGGGAACACGTCGCCAAAATTAAAAATTTGCGCGGTCATCCCTACGAATTTTATCAAAAAATGGGTTTTGCGATCGTCGGAGTGATGCCCGACGCCAACGGAATTGGCAAGCCAGATATTTTCATGGCAAAGCGGTTGTAAAGTTTAAGCTGTTGAGCATTTAAATAGAATGTCAACAAACAATTCGGTGTCTTGTGGGGTGGGCGTCTCGCCCGCCCTGAATATGAACTTTAAATGCGTGACAGCTTAATGTTGGTTCTAAATTTACTGACAGGTAGCTTGCCAATCCAACACTTAGCAAAATTAGTTGTTGAAAGTTTCCCAGAAAATCCGTCTAGTCTGGACGTGCGAACCCCGTTCGAGGGTCGCTAATAAACAAACCCAGAACTAACGAATCCATCACCGTATCCCAGACAGGAGTCAAACGTTCAGCATCATCAACCCAGTAATCAAAAGTAATCAAACACTGAACATTAGAACCCAATCCGATACAAATTCGCGAATAAGCTTCCCGCTGTTCTGGAGGGTCGATAAACTTAAATTCAGTCCAAACAATGCGGGCAGTTTGCCGCTTGAGTTGGATAATGTCCCCAGGAGCGATCGGATTTCTGGTATCATCTTCAACCACCTTCTGTAATAGCGGCACCAGCGGAAAATTTGCCCAGTTATTAGGTGGTAGCAAATTAAACGAAACCTCCAAACGACAATCATCATCCGGCGGCTTTTTATCCGTAAATCGGAACGAATTAGTATCCGGTTCAAAATGCCAATCTTCCGGGACATCAAAGCGGACAGCACCTCTTCCTGCCACAAAAATCCGAGTTCCAGGCTTTGACTTCCAATTGTGGTTTTCTTTAAGCTCTAGAGTTTCCTTGAGCCATTCTTGCTTTTTGCGCTTAGACATAAACAGAACACCAAATTGCTGCTAATGTGTAGTTTTAGACCTTGCAAACACATTTTACTCTATTTTGCTCGCCGTTTGCTCAAATATAACAATCCTTACAAAAATTATGAATTCCTCTCTACTCTATTCCTCTGTGTTCTCTGCGCCTCTGCGGTAAAAAAGAATTCCTTTCACAATTTGCTAACTTTTATTTTTCACTCTTGGGAATCACATACCTAATTCCGCCTTTATTCCCCGGCGCATCGCCCTTATAACGGGGGATAACATGAATAGCCGCGTGACTGCGACTTTGACCGGCCTGTTTATTAATATTGATACCCACATTAAACCCGTCTGGCTGAAAAGTTTTACTTAACATTTCTTGCACCTTGTTAGCCATAAACCAGCAAGCCGATTGCTCTCGAAACGGCAGTTCAAAATAATTGGCAACGTGACGCTTGGGGATAATTAAAACATGACCTTTGCTGGCGGGATAACCGTCAAACATCGCATAAGCTGTTGCTGATTCAGTTAGCAAAATTAGGTTTTTATACGGATTGCAGAATATGCAGTTATTAGTAGAATTCCTTTGATGGTTGTAATGCACGTATTTGTAAATTTCGCAAGACTCATCTAGGTGAACTGGCTTAAATGGAAGTTTGACAATGCACTGATATGTAGGTTTTTTGTGGACATAATGTTCTCGAAAGCCTTCTTTTTTGATATCCCTTCTCACCGCAAAATACGCATTCCCTCCAGGTTTCAAGAGGTGCGACACTTCCATCAAAACATTAGCTTGTTCTTCGGGAAACAAAACATTCAAAACATAAAAGCAAATGATGGTGTCGAATTTATCTTCGGGGAATTCCGGGAAATAATAAGGGTCATAACCCGCAATATCGAAGCCTTTTTGCTGCAACAATCTCACATCGCTGCCCAATCCGCACCCAAAATCTAAAATTTTGCCTTGCAGCAAATTTTTATCTAATAAAAATCTGGCTGGAAATGACAGGTAAATTCGTTCGATTGCCGTCAGGTGGCTGAATTTATTTTGTTGCTTTTTCATGGCGGCATAAATTTGATTTAAATATTCTTCAGTCCGCGCACCATCCGGGCGAGAGTTTGTGTAGTACCGATTTCAAGATCCGAATGTTATCTAAAAATTTTACCATTATTGCAGTTTGGCGATCGCCCCTTTGTCCACCAACACCTTACCAGTCACCAAATCCCGCACCGTCGCCAACAAAACCCGCCTCTCATCCACCTCAAAACGCACCGAAACCCTGTCAATTCCCAATACTCCGGGCGGGTCCAAATGCGCGACGCAAACCTCCTGGTGGTGGCTTTCCAGAGACCGAAAATCCGTTTTTTTGTTGAGCAAACTGCTCGTCATTTGCCCTTTTTCGTTAAAAATAACCTCCGCTTGCGATACCTCCGCAACTTCCCCAATATCTAACCGAATTTCCCTTTGTCCTTCAATAGCCACTTGCAGCGTCAACTCTTCATAACTTTGACAGGGATACTTCATTTCCTTGCTAAATATCGGCGAATAATCATAAGCTTTAGCATAAGGTTCCCAGAGGCGAATTGCATAGCTGTGCCGCAAATAATCGTCAACACTCGCTAATTGTGTCAACGCTAAAGCACCGTGCGCCACTGCTTCAAACGGCTTGTCAGCTTTGACTTTTTGCCGCCCAAAATACGAAACTACTAAATTAGATACAGCCGGAATTAGAGAAGTTCCTCCTACCAGCAAAACCTGTTCTATATCTGCTTTCCCGATACCTTTTCCCTGTGCAATGCTCAGCACTTCATCTAAAGCTTCCCGCAACTGTTCTAACAACTGCCTAGATTCCAGAATTTCCTCAAGCTTGTCTCGGTTTAGCTGCAAGTCATAAGACATAAAATTTTCATCGTCCAACCAGCTTTCCTTCGCCTCATTAACTTGAGAAAGTTGAATTTTTAATTTTTCCGCTATTTCTAATAAATTTTGCCAGCCAATTGGGCCGACTTCTGCACGCGACGAACCAATTTGCCGCAAATAATCTTCGACAATCCAGATGTCAATATCTTCGCCGCCGACATAAGCATCGGATTTTGCCAATACTTCGGCACGCACCCCCCCCAGCCCCTCCTTGCTAAGGGGGGGTAAGGAGGAGCTTACAGCAGTACGGACTAAACTTAAATCTAAAGTTCCCCCGCCAAAATCAACTACTAAAACTAGAGAACCGGGGCGTTTTACTGCATATCCCAGGGCGGCGGCTGTGGATTCATCTATTACCTGAACTTCCGCAACTCCCAAATTTTCTCCTAAGTCGCGAAACCAGTCTAGATATCGCTCAAATGCTCCGACGGGTACTGTGAAAATTACTTTTTCTGGCTGTATATTTTGTAAATATAATTGTTTCCAAATAGTTTTGATAAACTGTTCTGCTACTAATTCGGCTGTGTAGGTGCCGCCGTCGATATTGCGGGGCGGCGGCTGAAAGTCGGCTGCTAAATCGCGTTTGAAAGCTTTGAAAAAACGGTCTGGCTGTGACTGTCCCAAACGCTGCGATCGCACTTTTTCTCCCAACACTAACTCCCCCGCACTTTTCACAAATACCAAAGTCGGTACTACAGGTATTTCTCGGACATCTTCACTCGATTTATGCGTTTTGAAAATGCGGGATATCTCCCCCAATCTCAAAGTTTCTGGTGTTTGCGTATCCGGGTTGAGAATGCAGACAACCGTGTTGCTGGTGCCGAAGTCAATGGCAACTGTAGTCATGGTGATTTTAGATTTTAGATTTTAGATTTTAGATTTTAGATTTTATTTTTCCTGCGGCCCTGAGTGGTGCAGCTAACTTTACTTTATAGGACTTATGAATTTACTCTATTTGTAGGGTCGCATTGCGCCCCTTACTTAATTTTTCATTCCCGCTGGCAGGGTGCGGCTAACTTTAGCAGGAGCAAGAATTCGCTCTCCTTCCCGATAGCCGACAAACCGAATATAAACTAATTCTCCTTCTGTTATATCCTCAACATCCGGCTGGTGCAACTGCGGATTGTAAGCAGTTTGTTCCCACGCAGAACCGATTGTTTCAAAATCCCAGCTTGATAACAGGTTTTCTAAGGGAGTAAACAAAGCTGAGAGATTTTTGGCTGGCATATCCGGCTTGGCTTCTGCCATTTTGCGGGCTGCAGGATAGTTTGTTAACAAAGTTTGCAACTGTTCAAAGGTAGCGCGGCGAAAATCGGCAGTTAGTTGAGTTTTTTGCTGCTGCAATTCTTCTCGCAGCCGGAAACACTGCTGCCTCAATTCTTCTATTTCGCTGGGATTATTTGTGATTGTAGCCGACATTGGCAGCGCGCTCAAAGTGCGATCGAACTCTTGGAAATTCAAATTCAGCACTGTTGCCAGCCGCCTCAGTTGGTCTAGCTTGAGATTTCCCACGTCTCCCTGCCGCACTAAACGCACCGCGTAGCGACTTAAGCCTGCTTTTTCGCCTAAATCTTGCCAATCGAGAATGTCTAGCTGATTCATGCGTTCCCGCAGAATTCTATCGTACTTAAACTCGATCGCATCTCCCGCCTCAGATGCAGCATAAAGGTAGATTAAAATTAGAAAAATGCCCCCGACAGCCAGCGCGAAGCTGAAGGCAGGCACTGTTGTTACATCAACTGTTGCACCCAGGATCTCAAACATCTTTAACTCTTCTAAACTTGTTTTAAAGTCTGCGTTTGTTCAACGACCAAATTTTCTTCGCCTTCGTAGTATTCTGGCAGCAAGTCTTGAGATTCTACTTTTCCGAGAGCTTTTTCAATTCCGGCGGTGGTTTCGGTGCAACTCGAACCAGTGGCGTTGAGGACGGTTTCGGTTATTTTGCCGTCTTTGCCGATGCGGTATTCTATTTGGCGGTATTCTGCCATAATTCTGCCTCTTGGTTTAATGCTTGAGTGTTGACTGTTGAGTGTTGAGTTATATTATAGATTCTATTTACCAATTATTCTAATGAATTTTTGTAGCGACAATGCAACCGGGGTTTCGCCGGAAATTATGGCGGCGATTGCAGCGGCTAATTGCGGTGCTGTGATGTCTTACGGAGATGATGAATATACACAGCGTTTGCAAGTTAAATTTTCTGATTTGTTCGAGAAATCTGTGACTGTTTTTCCTGTTGCAACTGGTTCTGCTGCTAATGCGCTAGCCCTTGCGGTTGTCACTCCTCCTTACGGGGCTGTTTACTGTCACGCCGACTCTCATATTAATCTAGATGAATGCGGCGCGCCGGAGTTTTTTACAGGCGGTGCAAAGTTAGTGACATTAACAGGAAATCACGGTAAAATAGACGCAGAGAATTTAGGAAAAATTATCGAGAAAGCTGGTGCAGGTGTCGTCCACCACGTACAGCCCGCAGCCGTCAGCATCACTCAAGCAACGGAAGCCGGCACAGTCTACAACCCAGCGGAAATTTCCCATATTTCGGAAGTAGTTCGCAGCCACAATTTGCACCTGCACATGGATGGAGCTCGCTTTGCCAATGCTGTCGCCAGTCTTGGCTGTTCTCCTGCTGATGTTACCTGGCGCGCCGGTGTCGATATTCTCTCCTTTGGAGCGACAAAAAACGGCGCGATGGCTGCGGAAGCTGTGGTTTTTTTTAATCCAGAATTGGCAAAGACTTTTCCTTTTTACCGCAAGCGCAGCGGCCATCTTTTCTCGAAAATGCGGTTTTTGTCGGCGCAGTTGGAAGCGTATATAACGGATGATTTGTGGCTGAAAAATGCGGCTCATGCAAATAATATGGCAGCAAAATTAGCCCAAGGTTTGGCAGGTGTTGAGGGAGTAAAGTTTTGCCATCCACTTGAAGCTAACGAGATTTTCATGCAGATTCCCGAATCGATAATTGCAGCGGTTTTAGCTGAGGGTTTTCAGTTTTATCGGTGGGGCAGTGAAGCTGGATGTACTGTTAGACTGGTAACGGCTTTTAATACTCTGGAAGCGGATGTTATTGCTTTCGTGGAAGCGGTTAAAAGACATCAGTAATTATTTCGTAGGGGCGGGTTTTACCAATAATACCTGCCAGCTATGAACAATCTAAGAAACCCGCCCCCACCTAACAAATAATCTACATCAACCTTGATTTATATTAAATGCAAAAAATAGGCGCGGGAATTTATCGTTTGGTGGGGGCGGGTTTGAGAGATTGTTGGTTATTTACAATTATTGTTGGTGAAACCCGCCCCTACAGTTTAAATGCAAAAAATAGGCGCGGGAATTTATCGTTTGATGGGGGCGGGTTTGAGAGATTGTTGGTTATTTCTGAGATGTTGCACTATTCTCAATTATTTGTTTAGGAACAGGCAAGATGCCTGTTCCACAAGAAAATTCACTCTTTGTGGAACAGGCATCTTGCCTGTTAAGTGAGAATGGTGCAAGATGTGTGTTATTTACAATTATTGTTTGTGAAACCCGCGCCTACAATTTAATAGGTTCAGGAATAGGTTCTGCAACTGCGGCTAGTTCGGGTTCAACTTCTGCGAGATGTGCTTCTAAAAGCGCCAGATTTCTCATGTTTGATTTATAAAAAGCATCGAAGATATCTCCGACTAAAGGTACTGAACCAACCACGGCTTCTAGACCGATATTGTAAACCATTTTGCCTAGAGTTTTTTGGGGAATGTTGAATCGAGTTGCTAAATAAATTAGGTAGGCGGAAAACGCGGTATCTACGATATCCCCAGCACCCGGAACTAAACCGATAATGGGGTCTAAACCAATGCGAAATTTAGTGCCGGGGATGCCAATGGCGGTATCCATCAGGCGGCTGAGTTTGCGGATGCGGTTGAGGGTGGCGAGACGCTCTATGTTGTTCATATTATTATTGTTGAACTAGGTTGAAAATTTGAAATCTGCCGGAAGACGGAAAAAAACATCTAGAAACCGCTCATTTTCCATCTTCGCTAATATGCTGAATTCCCCATTCGTGCATGGCATTAATAATCGGTTTGAGACTTTCGCCCAAAGGCGTTAGCGAATATTCAACTTTCGGCGGCACTTGCAGGTAAATTTCCCGATGGACAATTGCGTCTGATTCCATTTCCCGCAGTTGCTGCGTCAGCATCTTCTGAGTAATGCCGCTGACAGCTCGTTGCAGCTCGTTAAAGCGCTTCACTCCTGGAAACAACTCCCGCAGAATTAAGACTTTCCAGCGCCCGCCAATCACCTCTAGAGTGCGTTCTACAGGGCAATTTGCTCGATCGACCTTTACTTCTTGGACTTGCATAGTATCTTTTTAGTAAGTACCGCACTTTTAAGTGCGTACTATCCATAATAGCTTGACTGGGTTTAAAATAAAAACATCAAAGAAATACCCGATAAATTTCACTGAGGATTGAGAAAATGATTACCGTTAGAAAAAGTGAAGCAAGAGGACACGCTAATCACGGTTGGCTGGACAGTTACCACACATTTTCTTTTGCCGGCTATTACGATCCAAATTATATGAATTTTCGCTCTTTACGGGTAATCAATGAAGATGTCGTTAGCCCCGGCAGAGGTTTCGGCACTCACGGACACAGCGACATGGAAATCATTACTTATGTATTAGAAGGAGCATTAGAACACAAGGATAGTTTGGGTACCGGTGCAGTGATTAAACCCGGTGAAGTGCAGCGGATGACTGCGGGTACGGGTATCCAGCACAGCGAGTTCAATAACTCGCAAACAGACCCGGTTCATTTACTGCAAATCTGGCTGTTACCCGATACAAAAGGCTTGCAGCCGAGTTACGAACAGCGGGAGTTTCCCCTAGCAGAAAGGCGCGGAAAACTGCGCTTAGTGGCGGCGCGAGATGCCAGAGATGGTGCGGTGAAAGTGCATCAAGATGTGGATTTGTATGCGGCTGTTTTGGATAAAAACTCGCGGGTTTCTCATGATTTGCAGCCGAATCGCCATGCTTGGGTGCAAGTGGCTCGCGGCTCGGTTTTGCTGAACGGTTTGCCTTTGGAAAATGGCGACGCTGCGGCGGTTAGTGGCGAGTCTGAATTGGCGATTGAAGCTACTGCAGATGCTGAATTTTTGCTGTTTGATTTAGCATAGAATTGCACAAAAAATCCCCGATTTATTGAAAAAATCGGGGATTTGAAATTACTCGGCGGTTGAAACCGCTACTACAAAAATGAAGTCCGCGCAACGCGAGACTAAGGATCGCGAATTAAATAACTTACAATTTTAATTGTTATTGTGGGATGGGCGTCCCGCCCGTCCTTAAAAGACG
>NZ_JAUBRP010000153.1:0-3823 GCF_036701935.1 Microcoleus sp. M2_D5
GGCGTCCCGCCCGTCCTTAAAAGACGGGCGGGACGCCCATCCCACAAACTTGTGGAAGTTATTTAATTCTCATTCCTAAGAAGTTAATCAGCCATCCAAGATTTTGTCCCAAAAATACCTGCTACAAGTTCGGGAATGCCAAAATCAACATCTAAGGTTTCCCAGTGTACGCTGTTGCCAGAATGAGGCAGCCAAACATCAGCAAGCTGTTCTGGTGAAGCACCTTCTAAGCCTTGGGCCAGCTTTGGAGGAAAACAAAAAATAACACCGTTTTTCAGTTTGATAACTATTAAATCTTCCGATTGATTATACTGCACGGATTCGGCACGCGTTTCAGTAGCCTCAGCGGTTTTCCATGCTTGCTTGGCTTGGGCTATTTGCTCTCGGAGATTTGCCTCAGTTAATTCTTTGTCCCAGTTTCTAAGTACCATATATTTCTTGCCATCGGTTTTGTTAAGTTTGGATAGTTGATTATTGCGACATGGGATTGTGTTAAGCGGACTGTAAAGGACATGATACCTAATAATTGGTTACTACTTAGGAAATAAGTAAATAGGAGGAAGAAAGTAAATTTTATTTATGGTATTTCTGGTAAGGGTAAATGTTTAGGATAAATTTTTATGCAACAAAAGCCGATCGCCAGAAAGCATCTTGTTTGGAGCCTCATCACTGGTTTAGCAGTCGGCGCGATCGCGGGCGCACCCATCGGCTGGATGGCTAACGGGTTTTATTCCGAGCAGCGTTTGGCTCAAATTCTGATTGGCCGAGAAAAGAATAGAGATCGGCCAGTTGCGATTGTTGAGGCTAGGTGCGGTTCCCGATTCTAAATTTTTCTGCTAGCCAGAGGGGCGTGTCAAATATTGTGAGGCTTGTGCGAATGTCGAAAGTTCGATCGCGCAGGCCATGAGTGCATTTTCAACCGTCAATCGATTTTAGATTTTAGATTTTAGATTTTAGATTTTAGAATTGAAGCATTGACTTGCGCGAGATGAATCCGGGGGCTTCTATCCTGGATGCTTGATTGTCAATACGCCACAAACCGGAAAAGTTGTCCGTCGGTTGATATGTGAGTATGTTAAATTGACACAATCATGAATTACAGCAGAACAATTCCGGCTATTTTGAGTGCTGCGATCGCCCTGAGCTCGATCGCCCTCATCCCACTCACATCACCTCAAATCGCCCTCGCATTAACCGCCGACAAAGTTAAAACCGTTGCCCAACAAATTACTGTTCGCATCCAGGGGCCAAAAGGCGGTTCAGGAGTAATTTTAGAGAAACAAGGCAGCACATACTATATTCTCACAAACTGGCACGTTATCGATAAAGCAGGCGATTACGAGGTCGTAACTCCCGACGGCAAAGCTCACTCTGTATCATACAGCCTCGTGCGGCGAATGCCCGGTGCGGATTTGGCGATCGTACCTTTTAGCAGCACTCAAAGCTACCCCCTGGCTCAATTAGCCAATTCCCCAGCAACTAAGGGAAACAAGGCTTATGTGGCCGGCTGGCCGATATCGGGCGGTTCTCTGAGACAGCCGATTTTCATCGCCACGGAAGGTCAGCTTACCGGCCGCCAAACTCCCTGGAACGGTTATACATTGGTATACAATAACTTAGTGAGAGCGGGCATGAGTGGGGGGCCGGTGCTCGATGATGCGGGGCGAGTTGTCGCAATTAACGGCATTGTCAGGTTAGAAGAAAACTCCGATAAAATCGTGGCGGCGGGGATAGAAATCAATACTTTCATGAAATGGCGATCGACTGTTTCGCTGCCAGTAGTTCCCCAATCTCCTACTGCCGGAAACCCGAAAACTCCAGCGAATAATGCGCCCCGCACGCCCGCAAGTGCGAGATCCTTTGCTGCTACAAATACCCTCAAAGGGCCTTCTGAAGTTGTCAGTTCCCTTGCCCTTGCTTCAGCTTATTTTACCACAGGAAATAGCAACGGCACAATCTCAGTTTGGAATTTTCCCAGCGGGCAATTAAAAACTACCCTGCAAGGACACGCGGAAGCCGTAAACGCACTGGCTGCGAGTGCGGATGGCAAGGTGTTAGCTAGTGGCAGCGACGACAAAACTGTGAAAATTTGGAATTTAGAAACTGGTGCGGTTGTACGCACTTTGAGCGGGCATTCCAATGCTGTTTCGAGCGTTGCCGTTAGTCCCGACGGTCAATTTGTAGCCAGCGGCAGTTGGGACAAAACTGTGAAGATTTGGAATGCGAAAACGGGGGAGTTGCTGCGGACTTTGAGTGGGCATTCTGGGTTGGTGAATGCTGTTGCAATTAGTCCTGACAACAAAACTTTAGCTAGTGGCGGTAAAGACGGTTCAATTAGGTTGTGGAATTTAGTTACAGGTCAAGCACTTCGCACGATCAGTGGCAAAAACTTGGCTGTTTTGTCGCTAGCTTTTACTCCCGACGGCAAGAGTTTAGCTGCGGGAAATAGCAACGGCACTGTTGGGTTGTGGAATGCCGGAAACGGGCAGTTAATTCGGCGTTTAAGCGGGCATACTGACGGGGTTTGGTCGGTGGCTTTTAGTCGGGATGGCACTACGCTGGTTACTGGGAGTTGGGATAAGAGTGTGAGGCTTTGGGATGTGCGATCGGGCGAATTGAGAGGTAATTTGAGCGGGCATTCTGGCTATGTTAGTGCTGTGGCTATTAGCAGCGATGGTAAGACTATTGTTAGTGCGGGTTGGTTGGGGGAAATTAAGATTTGGAAAAGGAGTTGAGATTTTTTTGATTTAACCGCAGAGGGCGCAGAGGGCGCAGAGGAAGAGTAGAGAGAACAGGGTTTGCATGGGAGCATCCCACTTTGGTAATCAGTATAAATACTCAGTAAATTGTCTGGCTAAGCTGATGGCATAATAGAAAGCAGATAAATTACCATAATCTAAAATCCAAGTTAACATGACCCCAGAAGAACAACAGAAGCTCAAAATAAATCTCCAAGAAATAGCAGAGATCCTTTATAAGAATACCCCAGTAGACAATCTACAAAGCTTTGAATCCGTAGAACTGAGTGTGAGGGAACATTTAATTAAGACAGTAGCACCAGAAATTAGCGGTTTTTTTTCAATCGGCGGGGGGAAAAGGTTCGGGAAGAAAAAGAACCATAAAAAGTTGTGTAGGAGAAATAACTCTATCGAGCAAACAAGCCCAAAGGCTGGGAGTGAAGAAGGGAAGTCGCCTGAGTCCGAATAGGCGAGAAATGTTGTTTATTATTAGTGGGAAATGAGTCTTTTGCCAATGCGGAGAGAGACCTCAAAATGTTGACAGGAATTTATGTACCCCACAGTACACAACATCGGCTATTAGAGCGTTACAAATTGCTGCCGCCTGAAACTACTGAGAAAGTAGAAGCGTTGAGTATAGACGGAGGAAACGTCAGACTAAGAACTCCTTTAGGAGAAGAAAGTGTCTGGAGGAATTATAAGGCAGTTAAGTTACACGGTCAAGTAGCAGCAGCCTTCTTTCAAAATAATGGAGATTTAGTGGCGTGGGTAAATAGCCAACTTCAAAGTGAAGTAATAACTTGTTTGGGAGATGGTCATGATGGAGTGTGGAATTTGTTTAATCAAATAGGGACTACTGAGCAAAGAAGAGAGGTATTAGATTGGTATCATTTGACAGAAAATCTAAATAAAGTAGGGGGGTCACTCAAACGACTTAGAAAAGTCGAGAGCCAACTGTGGCAAGGGTCAACAGTAGAAGCTATAGCCGAATTTGTAGGAGTTAGAGGCAAAGAAAGTAAAAATTTCCAGAATTATCTGAGAAAACATCAGTCAAGAATCCCAAATTACCAGAATTATCTTGCATC
>NZ_JAUBRP010000154.1:0-3791 GCF_036701935.1 Microcoleus sp. M2_D5
TCATCTTAAATGGAGCTAGAGGATATCGATCGCACTTGTTCTTTGCGGGCGATCGATTATTCAGCAAACCCTAATTACGAGAAAGCGAACCTGTTTTTGATTGAAGCGCGTAGAGGTGCGATCGAAATCGGATCTTGAAATCGCTTATGGTCAAACAAATCCGCAGCAGAGGGGGACTGAAATAAATGACAGAATACATCTCGAATCTCGCCCAAATTATCTCAGTTCAACCTTATCCGCTGCTGTTTGCGACTGTCAGCGGTTCGCACTTATACGGCTTTCCTTCCGCAGATTCTGACTTTGACTTGCGGGGAGTCCATATTTTGCCGTTACCAGAAGTAATTGGACTGATTTCTGGAGAAGAAACAATCGAAGTTTCTGAAGTTCGGGAGGGAATGCAACTCGATTTAGTAACTCACGACATCAAGAAATTTTTTGAGTTGCTGTTGAAGCGCAACGGCTACGTGTTGGAACAACTGTATTCGCCGCTGATAGTTTACACTACAAAGGAACACGAGGAATTAAAGGATATTGCCTCAAACTGTATAACCAAGCACCACAGCCACCACTATCTCGGTTTTGCTAAAACTCAATGGAAATTGTTTGAGAAAGAACGCCCGCGTCGGGTTAAGCCGCTGCTGTACGTTTACCGGGTGTTGCTGGCTGGGATTCACTTGATGCAAACGGGGGAAGTGGAGGCGAATTTGGTGAAGCTTAACGATAAGTTCCAGTTGTCGTATATTCCTGATTTGATCGATCGCAAGCTGGCTGGGAAGGAAAAATCTGTGATGGAAGATACAGATATTGAATTTTATCAGCAAGAGCGCGATCGGCTAATCAATATATTAGAAGAGGCAAGTTTTACAAGTCATTTGCCGTCAAATCCTAATGCAAAGGTTGCTCTTAACGATTTTCTGGTAAAGGTGAGGATGTCATCTGTGAACTAAACTATTTTACGTCGAATTAGTCTTTTGCTGCTGCAAGCACCCTACATATTAGTCGTTTGGTGCGCCGAAGATATCAGAACCTCCACTCCAGTACACATCATTACCAAATAAACCGGGTTTTTCATCCTGCTCATATCAACTCCGTTAGCATCGGAATAGTAAATTCGAGTTCACTGTTCGCGGCGTTGACTGTTCATTGTTCGCGGCGTCACCAGTCAACAGTCAACATCATGTATGAGTGTTGCCGGAAATGATATCAAAGGCCATAATGCAGTATTTTCGTGTCCGTTAAACCCGGTTTTAAGTGATTCACCTTAATAGATTTGTGTTGGCTGTTGCGTTAAGGGCAGGTATGCGGGTATTTTGATAGTCGGTAACTGGTGAGTTTTTTCCTGGTATGCAAAAATTCAAACTTACGCCGCCTACATATGTCTTGATATATGAAATCAAGGCGTGGATAAATATAACGATTGCTACCATTTCTAATGATTCTTCAATCGTCGTTACTATCACGTAGGATATATCCCCCGGTCCCGTTGTATAAACTATGTATCCCGCTAGCATTTCCACTCCGATGGCTCCTCCAATATAAATAGCGGCGGCTGCAACAAACAATTTTCTCGTTGAAACAGGAAGCTGCAACACGAACTTACTGTAGGAAAAAAGAAATATCGCTACTAGAAAACCGATCGGCACAATCCAAGTAAAGTAAAGAAATCCTGTGGCATTTAGCAGGTTTCGCATCGGGTAAACCAGCTTTTCGTGCAATTGACCAATTTCGTCTAAAGATAAAAATAGAAATATGAAGGACAAAATTTTCCAGTGATTCTTGTAGCGATCGCTATCCAAATTTTTCGCATAGGCGATCGAACCCAGCAAGAGAGAACTAAACAGCAATGTCAAAAATGAGTAGAAGGTTGGAATGTTCCCCTCGTAATCAACGTTGAATCCATTTGCTAACAAGTCTCTAGATGGGTAATCCGGCAACAAGTACATAGTCATCTGACTTAAGAAAGACAGTACAACTAGACAGGCAACCACTCGAAGCAGCAACTGGGTTACAGATCCTGGAGTTAGAGGAATTTGGAATTTCATGTTTTCTTAACCGTTCTCTTAAGCTTTGTTTAAGGGAATCTTATCAAACGAAAAAAAAATTTCGGTCTACCCACAGACAGAGAAGACTCCTAGTCCTGAAGGGTCTCTTTTGTAACCGTAGAATTATCTTAAGATTAAGGAATTTAGCAGACCTCGATCGCCGACTATTTTTTTTAACTAAAAAATAATCAAAGATTTACTGACAAGTAAATTACAGCAGATTCCATGTATGTAGCCTTTCTCAGAAAGATGAAGTACGCCGAAACCCTGTGTTATCAAGCTTTTGTAGTGGAATTGTGTACCTCATCTACCCAAGAAGCGCTATACATAGCAATCGTTGCATAAGTCGTAAACTTTTTACCCCACCCCAATCCTCCGCTTATCAAGGGGAGGAAGTAAGAAATTCACAAATGATGCGAGGATTGCTATGTTAGTCGTTTTGTGCACCCAAAAACGCAGAACCTCCAGTCGAGTACGCATCAGTAGAAAAAAACCAGGTTTTTTATCCTGATTAAACACCTGAATGCAGTATTTGAGTCCATCAAACCCGCTTTCAAGTGATTTACTTGGATAGATTTCTGTTTGCTGATTCGTTAAGGGAAGGTATACCGATATTTTGATGATAGGTAACTTCGGTGTTTTTTCCTGGTATGTAAATATTCCAACTTACGCCCCCTAAATATGTGTTGATATATGAAATTAAGGCGTGAACAAATACAACGATCCCCAGCATTTCTAATAACTCTTCAATGGTCGTTACTATCACGTAGGATAGAGTCTCCGACGATCCCCCCGTTGTATAAACTATGTATCCCGCTAGCATTTCCATTCCGATGGCTCCTCCAATATAAAGAGCGCCTGCTGCCACAAACAATTTTCTTGTATAAACCGGAAGGTGGAACAGAAACTTACTGTAGGATAATAGAAATATCGCTACTAGAAAACCCATCGGCACAACCCAACTAAAGTAAAGCAATCCTGTAGCATTTATCAGGCTTCGCATCGGGTTAACCAGCTTTTCGTGCCATTGACTCACTTCGTCTAAAGATAGATATAAAAAGATGAATGATAAAATTTTCCAGTGATTCTTATAGCGACAACTATCCAAATTTTTCGCATGGGCGATCGCACCTAGCAAAAGAGAACTAAACAGCAATGTCAAAAATGAGTAGAAGGTGGGAATGTTCCCCTCGTGATCAACGTTGAATCCGCTTGCCAAGAAGTCTCTAGAGGGGTAATCCGGCAACAAGTACAAAGTCATCTGACTTAAGAAAGATAGTACAACTAGACAGACCACCACTCGAAGCAGCAACTGGGTTACAGATCCTGGATGTAGAGGAGTTTGGAATTTCATGTTTTCTTAACCTTTTTTTAATCCTTTGTTAAATGTATGTTATCATAAATTTTTTTACCCTAAGCTGTGGAGCATTTAAACCAGTAAGGAAGCTTGTATGGTGCGTCAATCGATTTGAGATTTGAGATTTGAGATTTGAGATTAAAGATTAAAGAATTGACCCCAGGGATAAATGCTCTTTCTTGAGGATTTTCGATTTGGGATGCTTTCGATTGATTTGCGCGAGATAAATCACGTGGCGGGTATCACCTTTGAAATTCGTGGTCAGGAGTGAACACTTACGCGCTTATGCGGGAAACACTTCTGTAATGACGCATCCTAAGCTGCTACGCAGCTAA
Organism: Microcoleus sp. M2_D5; assembly: GCF_036701935.1. Lineage (NCBI taxonomy): Bacteria > Bacillati > Cyanobacteriota > Cyanophyceae > Oscillatoriales > Microcoleaceae > Microcoleus > Microcoleus sp. M2_D5. The sequence continues at coordinate 3,735 of NZ_JAUBRP010000154.1, forward strand.
ACCGGATAAAATAGCATTGCCTTTATTTTTGATTTTTCGATCCCATTTAATAACCAG